>NZ_JAELTU010000159.1 GCF_016429015.1 Rhizobium sp. ASV20 | reverse complement strand
AGGGGCGTTGTCGCGATTGGCAACCGAGCTATCATTTGTGGGCCGGTTACGCGGTCCGCGAAAAATGGGCTGATATTTGGCAGCGCTGGATAGACGCGCAGGGCGATACGACAAAGCTCAAAGCCTTCTATCAGCAGGACTTGGCCGAACCGTACGATCCGGGTAGCACAACCGTCGAATGGGAAAAGATCGTCAAGGCGGCAAGGGATGAGATGGTGCCGACTGGCATCGTACCGGAATGGGCCGCGTTGCTTGTCTCAGCCGCTGACGTTCAGGGATATGGCATCAAGTGGGGCGTCTATGCCATTGGTCCACGCGAGCAATATTGCCTGATCGATCGGGAAATATTCGAAGGCTCGCCCGATCAGAGCGATGAGCCGTGGATAAAGCTGTCCGATGCTTTGGGCCGAACCTATCCAACGCCCGGCGGACGCGAAAAGGCAATTGACCTGTCGGGCGTCGACTCCGGTTGGTCGACAGACAGGGTCTATCGCTTTTGCGTTGGCCGTCCGAACGTCATCCCTCTGGACGGTCGCGAACCGGTCGGCCTGCCTTGGCTTGGCACGCCCGTAAAGAAGGATGTCAAAGACCATCGCAAGAGGGTCATTGCTAAGGTTCTGCTCTATCCGGTCGGCCTCTATGACGTGAAAACTGCCGTCACAGCGGCGCTTGCCAATCTTGTTCAAGGTGCCAGTGAGGCCGGACAATGGCCGCGCGGTACGATCCACTTTGGGGCCGATCTCTGCGACGAGGATTTCGCAAAGGAGCTAACCGCCGAATGCTTGGTAGACGAGGAAGAAGAAGCCCGCGCCAGTCTCAAGCGGAAGTCGAAACGGCTCGTTAACCCGAAGGCCGGGCGGAAATGGAAAAAGATCAACGGTCGCATGAATGACTGGTTTGACGTGACCGTCTATTCCTATGCTCTCGGCTGGCATCTTCAAAACAAGCGCAAACTTACGCTCGACCGGTGGGCGGACCTGATACGCGAGCTTCACGGCGAGCCGGAGCAGGCCAACGATCTGTTTGACCTGGCTGACTTAAACCCGTTCGGCAAGCAAGAGCAGAAGCCCGCTCCACCATCTGGAAAATCACGTCAGCGCAAGCGTTGGGGGTCATACTCATGATTGAAAACAATCTTCGCGGTCGCGTGAAGCAAAACGCACAGGCCGCGTTAGGTCGGCTCGCAGAGCCGCTCAAGGCAATGTTGCCGGGATTGGGCAGCTCTCTCAAGCAGCACGCATCTTCATCGCGTAAAATGACGGCGCGGTATCTTCGCGGTGATCGTGCGGGCACTCTTAGCATGCGCCGGGCTGTCACTCGTGATGCGCGGCTAGATGTCCGGGAAGCGGCAGAACGGGCTTCGGCTCTGGCCTTCGACTTCATGCAGAACAGCGGCTGGATATCAGGCGCTATTCAGCAGATCGTAACCGATACCATCGGTGAAGAACTGAAACTTGCCTGTCTCGCGCAGCTCGAATCCTTCGGCTACACCAAAAAACAGGCAACCGCATGGTGTCGCCGGGTTGAACGGGCTTGGCGGCGTTGGGCTTGGAACCCGAAGGAATGCGATCTCGCCGGCAAGGCGACAATCGCCGACATGGCGGAAGCGGCCCTTCTAAGCTTCCTCGCGACTGGCGAAGCATTCGGCATCCTCGACAATTTGTCGCTGGAAAAGCAACGTCGCCTTGGCGTGAAGTCCGGCACGAAAGTTTCTTTGATTGCCTCGCATCGTTGCCCACGCAGGACGGAGGAAAGCGTTGGACTTGATCAGGGCATCTACCATGATGAGGACAACAGGGCTGTTGCCTATCGTTTCCGGCTCCGGGTGTCTGGCGTTGAACAAGATAGGACAGTGGGTGCATCAGATGTCATTCACGTCATGGATCGCGCCGCGAACCTGAATAGCCCTCGTGGGATTTCGGTCATTGCCGCTGCCTTGAAGGTAATTGCGCAGTCGGACCAGTTGGCGGATGCGACCTTGGCGACTGCGTTGATGCAGACCATCTTTGCGGCGACCATCAAAAGCCCCGAACCGAGCGAAACAGCGTTTCAGGCTATACAGACCTTGAACGATATCGACGCCCCCACAGGATTTGACGGGGATTGGGGCGAATTCATCGGTGGGTTGCAGCAAGATTTGTTGGACGTTTGGGACCATCGCATTGGTGCGTTGAAGGATAAGGGCATCTCCATGGCCGACTCCGCGCGCATCAATCATCTCGGTCCGGGCGAAGAATTCCAGATGCACACGGCTGCAACGCCCGGTTCGCAGTATCTGCCATTCTTCCAAAATCTCTTGAAGGAAGTGGCCCGTTGTCTCGGTATCACTTACGAGGCGCTGGCAATGGATCATTCCAACGCCTCTTATTCGTCGGTCAGAATGGCGGTTGCCAGCATCTGGCCAATTGTCCTGCGCCGCCGCACTCGTATCGTCGCGCCTTTCTTGCAAGGGATATTCGAGCGCTGGCTTGATGAGATGATCTTTCGGAAGATTATCCCATTCAAGGGCGGGTATGAGGCTTTCAGTCGGGATAAAGAGAGCGTCTTTCAAACGGAATGGAGCGGTCCCGCCGCGCCGTCAGCCGACGATTACAAAGCTGCCCTGGCTGCAAAGATCAGGCTCGAAACCGGTCTGTCCACCTATCACGACGAATGCGCACTCGCCGGTAAGAACGGCGAGGAACAAATCGTGCAGCTCGGACGCGAAAAGAAGATGTTCGAGGCCGAAGGCGTCCCGCATCCGTTTGGCCGGTCGCAGGGTGGCGGCGGTCCCCTCGGGGCCGCAGCCGTTGGAAACAGAGACCCCGCGAAGGAGGCTGCTTGATGGCGGACGATAGCGACCCGCTGAAAATCGATTGGTGCGCGCGTGCGGTGAAATTGCGCCGCGTGGAAGAGGCGCTGCTTTCCGGCGAGATGGTCACGGAAGCGCGTTTCGGTGAAGACATGACCCGCTACTCCAACGCCTCACTGGCGGAGGTGCGGCGGGCTTTGGATGAGGCCATCCGCAATTGTCAGATTGCGAGAGGCGAGAAACCAGCGCGAATCCGATACGCGATCAGCGGTCGCATGCGCCCTTACTGAGGTCACAAAAATGGCTGCAATTATTGAAGGCGGGAAGCTGCGGCTTTCCGGCTATGTCGGCGACTATTACTTTGAGGATGGATTCACATCGGCTGATGTCGTCGTGGCTCTGTCGCAGATCGACGCCGATGCGGACCTTGCCGTCCATATCAATTCCGGCGGCGGGATTGCAACCGAAGGCGCGGCAATTCATGCCCTGCTTTCGGCCCGGCCCGGTGTGACGAATGTGGTGGTTGAGGGAATAGCAGCGTCCGCCGCATCTCTGATCGCAATGGCCGGGCAGACTGTCACCATGTCGGCGGGTGCTGTCATGATGATCCACGATCCGAGCGGATACACCTTCGGCAACTCCGACGATCACAGCAAGACTATCGAAGCACTTGAGGCGCTGGCTACGTCATATGCTCGCGTCTATGCCGCCAAGTCGGGCAAGACCGCCGACGAATGCCGGGACATCATGAAAGCCGAACGGTGGTTGACCCCTGACGAGGCGGTCGCCGAAGGCTTTGCCGACGACACAACCGAGAGCAAGGCTAAGGCGGTTGCAGCGTTCGACTATCGGCTTTTTGCACACGCTCCGAACAATCTCGTTGCCCTGTCGAAGGCCAAGAACTGGTCGATGTCGACCGCCTCCGTACCCAAACATCAGAACCCAACTTCCACCAAGGAGAAGACCATGAACGACAAAGAGCGCGCCGATAGCCTTGCGACCGAAAATGCCGGCCTGAAAGCGCAGATCGAAAAGCTCACTGCCTCTGTCGATACTGCTGTGAAAGAAGATCGTGACCGCCGGGCCGCAATCATGGCGCTTGACGTGGCCAAGGGACGCGAGGCGCTGGCCGAGCATCTGTTTGCGACCGGTGCCACGGTCGAAGCTGCGAAAGCAACCCTCTCCGTTGCGCCCAATGCTGCCGATACCAGCGAACAGGAATACGTGCCGCCGGGCCGGATGAATGCTCACGGCCTCAATCGTGAACCGACCAACAGCAAGCCGCAGGCGAAATCGGGTCTGTCTGCCCGGATCGATGCCCGCGTGCAGCGCGACAAGGCGTAGCCGGTTCGGCTTGCCGTCATCTCCCCTGAAACGTAGTTTTTGAAAAGGATATCACCATGGGCACTCTGCCTATCATGAAACTCCAGCAGTCGCCGGGCATGTCCAAGCTGTTGAAGAAGGAAGTCGACACCGAAATTTGCCGTAGCGTCGGCACGCTGCTCGGTGGCGATGGAGCCGCCGTGCGCACCGTCAAGATGGGCCAGCTTGTGGGCAAGATCGTCGGCACCGAGCAGGCTCCTGCCGGTGCGAAGCTTGGCAAGCTCGTCGCCTGGAATCCGACCGCGACGGACGGCAGTCAGATCGTTCACGGTGTTTGCCTCAAGGATTGCGAAGCGGCGCCGGGTGCTGATCTCGTGGACGGCGTTCTCTTCTCCCGCCGCCTTTCCGTACTCAATCGAGCTGCCATCATTTGGCCCGCCGATGCAACCGACGCGCAAAAGGCCGCGGCTCTCGATGACATCGAGCAGCGCCTTGGCCTGATCGTCCGCGCCTAACCAAACCTTCCATAAATCGCCGGAATTTCCGTCTCGCTTTCGCGGGCAGGGGTTCCCATGCCTATCAGGATACAAGGATCCAATCCGCCATGCCGGAAATCGTTTTGCCCTATTCTAACGTTGACCTCACGACGGAGGTCAACAGACTGCCGAATGTCTTCGGTCTTCTCAACGCGCTTGGTATCGCGCCGGGAGAACCCAAGCGTTCGCGCCTCGTCCGCATCGACTATCGCGAGGGACAGATTGTTGTCCTGTCTCATCAGGAACCGGGTGGACCCGGCGAAATCACCGATGATGGCGCGCAGACCGGCATCATCCTGTCCATTCCGCATTTTACGCATTTCGAGAATATTCTTGTCGGCGATATCGATGGCCTTTTGGAAGTCGTGAACGGGCAGATCACGGAAGCATCCCTTGATGCCGAGCTTGAGCGCAAGCTCATCACCATCCGCAAGAACCACTCGATCACGCGCGAGTTTCTGCGTCTCGGAATGCTGCGCGGGGAAATCAAGGACGGCAAGCTGCGGACGCTCTACAATCTCTATGATGTGTTCGGCGTGGAGCGAAAGGAAGTCGATTTCGCTCTTGGCACCGCCGGCACCGATGTTCGCCAGAAGTGCGAGGAAGTCGGCGACCATATCCTGACCAACGTCAAGGGCGAGACGGTCGGCGGCGTCGAAGCAGTCGTTGACAGCAAGTTTTTCGCAAAGCTGATTTCGCACGCCAAGGTCGAAAAGTACTGGGTGCAGGCCCAAAACTCTTCGCTTCATACCCAGTTGGAACGACAGCGCCTCGGCGGCAACTGGGGCCGTGTGTTCGAGTTCGGCGATATCGTTTGGCGCGAGTATAAGGGCGGCTTGCCGGTCAAGAGTAATGACGGAAGCATTTCGACGGTCAAGAATGTCGATGACAATTCCGGGACGGTCTACCCGTCCGGCACGCAGTCGATGTTCCGCACCTTTGACGGCCCGGCCTACCATATTGACCGTGTCAATCAGGCTCCCACGGTGGATGAAGAAGGCTCGATCTTCATTTCCACCAAGGAACTGGATCACGGAGTCGGCCTCGAACTTAAATCGCAGTCGAACATGCTTGCCATCTGCAAGCAGCCGGATTGCTTGGTGCAGGTCAAAACCTCCAACTAACAGCCAATGTCATCCGGTCGCCACCACGGCGACCGGATGCAGCCTTTGGAGATGAGCATGCCTGTCGGTGCTACCTTTCATAATGTTCGCGATACTGTCGTTGCTGCTGTCGACCGCAGGTTTGCCGAGACAGTTCGTCTGTCTCCGATGAGCGGCGGCAAGAGCGATCAGCAACGACCGCAGCGTGAGATTGTCGCGGTCTTGCGAACGGGTGCCGAGAAGTCCAACTCGGTTGACCCCGCAAATCCGGCGGCGTGGCAATCCAAGATCGCGGCGGGCAAGGCCATGCTTTACATCGACCGCGCTCGATACCCGGATATCATCGTGCGAAAGCAGGATGCGGTTCGTGCCATGGATCGACCTGGGCAACCGGCTTTTGAGGTGTCGCTTGTCGATGACCGCAACCATACCCGCCTGATTATCGAGCTTGTTCACAAATAACAGATTTGGTGAGTGCCCATGTCCATCATTCGCATCGCCTTGCGCATGTGCGCTGCCGAAGCCCTGAAAGGGCGGACGCTGGTAAATGATAATGTTCTCGATAGCCAGATTGGCGCGCTCGACATAGCTGCCAATGGATCGTTGCATACGCCGCAGGAAAAGCCGTTTATTTCGGTTTACACCGACGATTCCAAGCTGACGGATGGGCTTGAACTTCGTTCGCTCACGAGGGGCGGCAAGGTTGATATCGTTTTCGAGGTGGGAATCGCGACCTCGCATGTCGTGACCGATAGCGAGACCGACGAGTCCGTGCTCTACGAGGGCGTGCCGGCGACCGACGCCAACTTTGAGTTTTACCTAGATTTGACCATGCGTCAGATCGCCGACGCGTTGGCCGACCCGGAAAATGAGTGGTCGGCGATCTTCAATAGTCTTGTGCTGAACTTTGTGCAGGGGCAACGGTCGCGGGCAACGGGCGACACCAATGGCGTCCGGCTGGCGGCACATCAGTTGAAATTGACCTTGGATGCTGTTGCTGATCCCGTGCGCGGCGTTCCTCTCAAAGACAACTCGCCATTGGCTCGGTTCTTTGTGAAGTGCGAGACGGACCTTGTTTCGCACAACCCCGATATGGCTCAAAAGATTGCACTCATGCGCGCGCAGATTTCCGGCGATGCCGATGAGCTGCGAGCCGCCATGCGCCGCTATGGCATGGTTTATAGTGAAGCCGATGCCATGTTGATGACGCCGGCTTTCGAGGTGTCGTCATGAGCGATTTGATTGACCAGATCGCCGACATGCTCCACCGGATTGCCGAGCTTGAGCGGCGCAACCGCAACCGCCGTCGCAAGGGCACGGTCGCCGAAGTCAGCGACGACAAGAGCAAGTACCGCGTGAAGCTGTCCGATCAGAACGGCAAACCATACCTTACACCTTGGATAAAGGCGCGGACGCTGGCGGCGGGTGGCGTCAAGGTGGATGTGCTCTATCAGGCTGGCGAGCAGGTCGATGTTGTCTCGGAAAGCGGCGACATAGCAGACGCGCAGATAGATTTCTCCACCTATAGCGATGCCAACGCCCGCGAAAACAAGGATATGCCGCTGCATATCAAGATCGGGGATACCGTCCTTGAAGCCTCGTCCAGTCTCGTCAAGGTCAAGGGAGCGACCGTTATCATTGAATCGCCGAATGTGCAGCTCGGCGGCGCGGGCGGCAATAAGGTCGCTCGTGTTGGTGACAGGGTCGATGTCGGGGCCGGCTCGTCAAAGGGGCTGTGGCCCATTGTCGAAGGTTCGTCCAGCGTATTCGCCAAGGATTAGCCGGCCCTCGTCCACTATGCGGAGTTCGCTGCGTTAGGCCGGCGCATCGCCCTAACCGTATCCGCCGTTACTTCGTCGTATTGGGGCGAGGGGACTTTGACCGCAAGCATGAGGATCCACAGGCTTGCCGGTGAAACGTTCGCGTATCCTAGTTCAAGCAGCCGAAGCGCCAGCCGGTAATGATCAACTCCAATGGCCACGCGGGCGCTTTCATCCACTTGGCGCAAGACTTGGAGCATGGCTGCGTATGTCTTGAACCCAAACGAGGCCGCTAGGGCTTCATCGGCGTGTGATGAGCCAACTTCGGGAAACTCACTTCGCAGAGCCTTTTTGACCGCAGCAACATTCGCAAAAGTAAAAATGAAGGTGGGGTTTGAGAACATGAGACGATCCGTCGTGCATGGTCGAAGTCCGCCGATTACGCATCGACCTTGTTGAACACGGTCGTCTTCAAAAACCGAAAATCACCCTTCAACCCGGCAGCAGGTTAGGCGAGGCACCCGACCGGGCGAGCTTAGCCGTCTGCCAAGGGGTTAGCAAGACTGTCGGGCGCTGGCGACGGCGTATCGCCGAGCAATTCAGAAAGAAGGTGCGGAGGATGCCGGATTCAACGGGCATGAGTGCCATAGGCGGAAAGCCTCTCACTAATTGGGAGCATGTCGAGCAGTCGATTTGCAAGATACTGACCACGCCGAAGCGGTCGCGTCTGATGCGCCGAAACTTCGGGAGCGACGTGCCGGACCTGATTGATTCCAAGATGACCCGGCGTTCCATCCTTGCGGTCTATGCCGCCTCGGCAACGGCTATTCTCGAATGGGAACCGCGTTACCGCATGACGGCGGGGCGGGTCACGCGGGCCGACGCGGGCGGCGCAATCACACTGGAAATCTTCGGGACTTATTACCCACGCGGCCATCGCGGCGATTACTCCATATCGGAGAGCGCAAGCGTCCGCGTCATCTATGGCGAGGGCTGACCATGTCAACAATCATCGACCTTTCTCGCCTGCCGGAACCGGACGCGATAGACAAGCTCGATTTCGAGACGATCTTAGCGGCCCGCATGTCGGACCTCGAAAAGCGGGCTGAACAGGCCGGCTATGAGTACGATACGGGTGGACTTGAAACCGACCCGCTCAAGATCGATCAGGAAGCTCACGCCTTTCGCGAAATGTTGATGCGTGCCCGCGTCAACGACGGCCTGCGCTCGACGCTGCCCGCCTTCGCAAAGAATGCCGATCTTGACCACGCCGTTTCGAAGGTTGGCGTTGAGCGCATCATTCTGTTTGACGACCATGGCAAGGTGACGTTCCGCGAAGAAGATGGCGCATTGTTGCGCCGTTATCTCGCGACGTTCTCCGCGCCTGCTGCCGGGTCGGAGGATGGATACCTGGCTGCAGCCTTGAAGGCTTGGCCGCAGGCGCACGACATTCGGGTCATCAACGGCGGGGCGGGCAAGGTTCTCGTCTATCTGCTTGGTGCTGATGGTGCGGTTGCGCCCTTGGATGCTGTGTTCGCCGTCGCCAAGGCGCTCGATGCCAAGCACATCAGGCCGCTTACGGACGACGTTACCGTTTCGGCGGCGACCATCGACCGGTATTCGCTGACCGGAAAGCTCATCGTGCCGCGTGGTCCCGACCCGGCGCAGGTCGTTGCGGCGGCTGTCAAGCGGGTCAAGGAATTCGGCATTGCCCGGTATCACATTGGGGCGGAAATTCCCCGCGATGCACTGCTTTCGGCGGCATATGTCCCGAACGTCATTCGCATTGAGGGCGTCACGTTTTCAGACGTACCGGCCCGCGCGAGCGTTGCGCCTTATCTGACTGGCATCAATCTGACATTCGGGGTGGAAGCATGATCCCGGCCAATACGCATTTGTTGCCGCCAAACTCTTCGCCTCTGGAAATGGCGCTGGCGGCGGTTGGGGAGCGCACCGACGCAATCGGGATTGACTGGCAAGTCTACCTCGATCCGTTGAAGACGCCGGTTCATTTCCTGCCGGCTCTTGCCCATGCCTATGCCGTTGATGTCTGGAATCCTAAATGGCCGATCCACCATCAGCGCCGTGTCATCGCCGATGCGATCTATCATCATCGGATCAAGGGCACGCTTGCCGGCCTTGAAGCCTATGCCGATATTGTCGGAAGCGAAATTATCCGCGCGATCCGGCCACCCGGCACGTTCTTTCTGTCCGGCGGCATGTCGGAAGAGCAGCGGGCGGCGCTTGCCGATCGGATGCCGCAAATTCGCATCTACACGCGCGCCGTCCGTTCCAGCGCAGGCAAGCGGCTGTTTCTGTCGGCGCGATCTTACTCGGCGCTTGGGGCGTCGTTTGTCGCCGATAGCAAGGCGGTCGAGCGAACGCGCCCGCGCATTACCTTTGTAGAGGGCGGCTTAGAGCAGCCAATCAATGTCGAAGAGGTGACGGATATCATTCCTGGCCTCGGCTACGCCCTTTACGAACGGGCATTGCTACGGCGTCCACGTCGGCGCTCCGTTACCTATCTCGGCAAGGCCCTGCGGTTTTGGGTGACGCTCGATCATAACCGTTCCGTCGCCGCCTATCGGCGTGCGGACGGCGCGCCCTCGGTCATTCGCTATGGGATGCGCCCGGCGACCGTCCAGCCCGAAGCGGAGTATTTGCCGGCAAAGGCGGGAAGATCGGCAATCTTCGGGCGGCCGCTTCACCGTCGATACTGGTCAAACATGCGGTCTGAAACGCGCGTCTTTGAACGCATCGTCATTTGGGACCCCGATATGGTGCCACGCCGACGCGGTGCTTCCTACTTGGGGGTAAGCCGTTTTGGCGTTGCACCCTTCACCGCCGAACTGGTCGTGCATATCCCGTCGAAGCGACCGCGCCGGGCGCTTTTGGTCGGTGGGTTCTTCGGCAGCTTCTTCGCCGCGTCCGATGGCGAGAAATACCGCGAAACATTGCGAGCACTTCGCGCCGCGAAATCGGCGCGGGATACGATCCTCATCAACACCAAAACATTCCGCAGCCCGCAGGCAGGCCAGCTCATCGTAGCCGGCACGCCGTTCATCGCTGGCCGCCTACTCAGGAGCTAACACATGCTGAAAACAGTACCGTTTCAGGATCGTATGGAGGCGCGTCACAGCGACCTCAACGCCGTTGAAGCCGCCGCCCGCGCAACTTTTGATACCGTCGTCAAGGATGCCATCACGGCAGACGCGCCCGGCTATGCCGGCTTTACCGTCACGAAAAACAGCACAACCGAATTGCAGGTCGCCGCAGGCCGCATCTATCGGCCCGATGGTGCCGTGTTCGAGATGGAGCAAGCGTCCACTCGCAACATCGTCTCGATCCTGCCTTCGGCGACGAAGCGGCTTGTCGCTGTCATCGCCTATGGGCAGGAAGAGGATAGCCGCAACGAGACTCGCGATTTCCTCGTGGATCTCGAAAGCGATACGACCGAGCCGCGCATGATGGTTGTCGAGCGCCGCCGCGCCGCCTTGATCGACCTTGTTCCGGGACAGGAAAGCTCGACCTTGCCGCGCCCGGTTATCGATCAGTCGCTTATCGTCATCGCCTGGGTGACGTTGAACACGACCGGTATCGAGGCGATTTCGATGGAAGCTGCGAACGCGCTTCCATCGGTCACGCGGAATGACAAGCGTATTCGTTCGCTCGAAACGTGGCGTGAGGTTATCGAACCGCGCATCAACACGATTGCCAGCGACATTACCGCTCTTAAAAAGGGCATGGCTGGCATGGCCGGTTCTGGTGAGCTGATCAACGTCATGCGCGACATTGCCCGCCTGAAAGAGCGGTTGGAAATTCCCGACGATGCTTCCGACTGGGCATCGGATCGTTATTTGACGATCAATGAAACCGACAAGGATAACATTGATCTGCTCTGCCTTGTGGAAGAGGGGATTCGCTTCTCGCATGAAGCCCGAAACGAAACGCAGATTTCGCTCTACAATCCCTTAGACCTCAATGCTTTCGTGACGGGCAGCGGCTTGTTGCTGCCGGCGATCTCCGGTCGGGAAATCCGTCTGGCGTCTTCATCGGGTGCGGTCGATTCTGCCATCTCCATCGCGCAGTATGGTTTCCAGACCCACGAAATGAAACAGCTGTCGGTTGCCCGTTCTCGTATGCGGTATGGGCCTGCCTATAACGTCTGCAACAATTCGCAGTGGTGGGCGGATGGCAAGTACGACAGCGCCACCAACACATTCACAAAGAACGGCGAGACCTTCCTCGTTACCGGGACGCAAATTCTCGACAACGTCTATGGTCAGTCATGGTGGGACCCGCTTAACGCTCATACGCTACTGCGCGTCCAGCAGTTTTGGGAAGACACGTGGGAGGATAACTATTGGGTTGCGCAGACCACGGACAGAACCGTTTCCGGCGCGCAGATCGCTCAAACCATCCTCAATTCGCAGGATGGTTGGTTGTCCGGCCTCAAGCTTCGCTTCACCGAAAAGGGCGCGGATGGCGACGTGCATGTTTCCATTGCCTACGCCACGGCGAGCGGTGCGCCCGATCCGGCGCATCTGGTGACGCATGTCACGATCCCTTACGCCAATATCAAGGTGGCACCGAATGACACCTATATCGATATTCCGCCCGTCTTCTTGGAGGCCGGGCAGCGATATGCACTGATCATCACGACGCTCGGCAATCACAAGGTCGCCGTTGTCGACAGCAACAAGTATGCGCAAGGCACTCTGTTTTACTCGACGGACGGCGCATATTATCAGGGTGATCTCACACGCGACCTTTATTTCCAGATGGAATATCTGGTTTTTAAGGCGTCTCGTGTGGAAATCGAATTGCAGGCTTTGACGCTTTCGGGCGGCATCGCTTCCATCGATATCCTTGCCGGCACCATCAAGCCGAAATCCTGCGCGATTGAGCATCAAGTGATGATCGACGGCGCATGGAAGCCGCTGAACGTGTTGACGCCCAATCTGCTCATCGGCCTGCCGCCATTGCTTCGCCATCGCGTGGTGATGACCGGTACGAATGCCGTTGCGCCTGCCTTGGAAATACCAAGCAGCCGTATTCGCATCTGGCGACAGCGGACGACGTTGAAGCATATTTCGACGCGCCGCACGCTAGCGACCTCGGCGACGACGATCACGGTGCAGCTCATTATCGCCAAGTTCGAGGCTGACCGGCACACCATCGCCGTCAAGCTTCGCAAGGACGATAACACCCTGATTGCGAGCAGCGGCTTTGTCGATGAACCGATTGATCCGGGCCGTTTCCGCCGAACCTACAGTTTTGCGGCAAGCCCGGCGATCAACGCCTACAAAATCCAGATCGAAGGCACGACGAATAATGCCCTCGTTCCCTTCCACGTCGAAGAGCGCGTTGACGTAGCGCTTTAATTCCCCGGAGACGAAAACATGGCAGTCAAGAAAACGAGTTCGGCCTTTCAGCCGGACGCGCATTATCGCGTCCAGGTCGCAACGGTCGTCAAGGTCGCGGGCCTGACCATCCGTCCAAGCCAAGGCGGGACGATCACGGGCGCGCTCGCCGAACAGATCAAAGCCGACATTCTTTCCTCTGAGGAAGTCACGCCAGCGCAGGAGTGACCGGTCATGCTCCGACTGGATCAATATCAAATCAAGGTCGGCGATGATCTCGGCGATCCTGATTTTTGGAATAGACGTCTCCAAGACGTCGACTTGCGCTTGCACGGGCAAGAGCTGATCGAAAAGGATTGGCGTTCGGCTGTTCGCGAGTTGCAGGAAAATGGCTTGCGTCGCATTGACGAGGCCGTTTCTCCGCTCATTGCGCAGTTGCAGGAAGACTTGCAGCTTGGCGCGGTCTTTATTGCCGAGTCCAAATCGGCAATCGAAGTCAAAACCGGGCCGTTGACCATCGGTATCAGCTCGGCAAACAGGCGGCGTTATTCGCCTGCGGCCTATCTCGCGCTGGTCACGCGGGATGCGCCCTATGCCGTCATGCTTGGCCGGCTGATGTCCTACAATCGCGAAACAGGCACGCTTGCCGTCGATGTCGAGCGGACCTTTGGGGCGGGCGAAGCGATCCGTGCAAACTGGATTGTCTCCGCCACCTCACATATCGATTATCAGGCGGATCGCGTTTATCGCGAGGCCGGCGGCGGGCTGGTGTCGACCACGGTCGAAGATGCGCTTCGGGAAATCCTGACGCTGAGCGTGTCAAACACTCGTTCCGTCACGACCGGAACCGGCTTGAAGGGTGGCGGGGCGTTGGCGGGCGACCTCACCCTGTCGCTCGATCTTCAATATTCCGATGCCCGTTATGTGCTGCAACAGGTCTTTGACCGCCATCGGCACAATTGGGCCGATATCGACAGCCGTCCTAACTCCCTTTCGGGCTATGGCATCGGTGATGCCTATTCGAAGACGGAAACCGACCAGCGTCTTGCGAACAAGCAGAACAAGCTTGATTACACGGCGGAAGATGTCGCCAAGAAGGGCAAGCCGGACGGCTATGCTCCGCTTGGTCCTGATGGCAAGATCGGCGGGGCATTCCTGCCGGTGGATGGTAGCTTCCTAGGCGTCCACGATGCCGCCACGAACAAGCCGCCCATTGCCTCGGGTTCGGGAAACCAAGGCGACTTTTGGGTTGTCTCGGTTGCCGGCACGGTGGCGGCGGATAGCGTCGGTCCCGTATCGGCTGGCGATCAGTTGCGCCGTGGTCCCGCCAAGTGGGAGCGCGTGCCAACTTTCAACGCTGTATCATCGGTTGCCGGCAAGACTGGCGTTATCACGCTCGATGCCGACGACATCTCCGACAGCGGCGCGGCGGGTCGGGCGCTGATGAAAGCCGCCAATGCGGCGGCTGTAAAGCAGGTTCTATCGCTTGCCGTTACCGACCTGTCGGATTTCGCAACCGCATGGACGACGGCATATCAGGCGGTGTCTGCCGGCTATGGCCGTTCGCTGGCGGCTGCGGAAGATGCCAATGCGGCGCGTGTCTTGTTGCAGCTCGGCTCTGCCGCCTTGCAACCCTCGACAGCGTTTGCGCCTGCCGGACACGTCGGGGCGGGCGGTGTTGCCGCGCATCCCGACGCGACGGCCACGACCAGCGGCTTTATGTCAGCGGCGGACAAATCGAAGCTGGGCGGTGTTGCCGCAAACGCCAACAACTATGTCCACCCGACCGGCGACGGAAACTTGCACGTTCCGGCGACGGGAGCGGGCAGTGCCAAGAAGGTGTTGACCGCGGGCAATGCCGCAGGGTCAATGACCTGGACTTTGGTCGACTTCGGCGATCTGACTGGCAGGCCGGATTCATTGGCGGGGTACGGCATTCTCGATGCCTATACCCGTTCCACCGTTGACGCGATGCTTGCCGCAAAGCAGCCTAACCTTGGCTACACTGCCGAGAATATCGGCAACAAGGGTGCTGCAAACGGCTATGCATCACTCGATGGCGGCGGGAAAATTCCGGCCTCTCAGCTTCCTGCGATTGCTGTCGTTGATACCTTCGTCGTGGGCAATCAGGCGGCAATGCTGGCGCTCACGGTGCAGAAGGGTGATATCGCCATTCGCACAGACTTGAACCGGTCCTATATCCTTCGGGCGGAACCGGGCACAACGCTGTCAAACTGGGAGGAGCTGCGAACGCCGACCGATGTCGTTCAATCGGTCGCCGGTCGGCAAGGTGCTGTCACCTTGTCTTCTTCTGACCTGATGGATTCGTCTGCCTTTGGGCGCAGTCTGTTGCAGACCGCTAACGATTGGACGGCGAGGGGCACCCTCGGGCTAGACCGCATCAACAATACGTCCGATGCGGAAAAGCCCGTGTCGAATGCTACTTGGACGGCATTGGGTCAGAAAGCCGACAATTCGGTTGTGGCCAACAAGCTCGACTTGAGCGGCGGTACGATGACCGGTCCGATAAAGGAGGCCAGCTTCGCGCCGTCGGCGGACCCTTCAAGGCTGATGAAGCTCGATGTTTCCGCAATCGCTCCCAATACCGCCCGATTGCTCAGGGTGCCAAACTACGATGCAAATGCGACAGTGTGGGAGACAATCGAAGTTTCCGACCTTGTGGGTGTAACGAGCTGGGTCAGGACGGGCCTGTTGTCGTTCCGAGAACTACGCTTCCATTTCGACGCTTACCCAGATTCGGTTGGCGGCATATTCACTATGCATTACAGCATCAACAACGGCAGTACTTGGCTGACTGGCGGCACTGATTATTTTAACCAGCAAGTATACGGTAACGGGGTATCCACGCCCGCCAGTGGTTCTGGCAACGCAGCGAGCATATTGCTGAGTTTGTCGAACAACATTCAACCCGGAGCGAACCAAGGCGGTCTTATTGTTGATGGTAGTATAACTGACTTCAACAAAAATCAGTGGTCGAGATTTCTCGGGCTGCATGGAATTCAGAACACTCAAACGCAGCTCATCACCTCCATGATGTATGGGGGGCAACAGGGCACAACCGCGCGAAACGCCCTCCGTATCGTATGCCCGCAAGCATTCTCAGGCCGCATAATTTTGGAGGGTGTCCGTGGCTAAGATTTTCATTGACGGCACGTTGCGGGATGAGACTCCGGAAGAGCAAGCCGAAAGGCTTGCCCTATCTGACGCTCCGATTGAAGGCCCGCCGGCTCCGCTTCCGCGTCTCGCTTTCTGGTTGGCGGCGGTGGAAATCGGTGTCACCAAGGCGGGTGTCAGAGAGCGGATTGATGCCATGCCCGAAGGCGTCCAGAAGACGATTGCTCTCGTCTACCTTGATGAAGCGCAGCAATACCGGCGCAATGACCCATTGCTGAATTCCATGGCGGAAGCCGAAGGCATTACCCAAGTCCAGCTCGACACGCTCTGGACATGGGCGCTCGATCACTACGCTTAGATAAACCTCGCATCTGATCAGCACATTGCGGCCCGCCAGCGTCTGGCGGGCTGATCTTCGCGCCCGCTCCAATCTCGACATAGCCGGCGCGATCTCAAACCAATCCCGATATTTTTCAATGGAGTCCTTCATGGTCGACCTGTCCTATGCGCATGGCGTGACGCTCACGGAAAGCGCCGAAACCCCGTCGCTCTTGCGTGTCCAGCGCAGTGGCATAACCTTCGTCAACGGCACCGCACCAGATGCGGACGCTGCTGCCTTTCCCCTCAATGAACCGCAGATAGTCACGGGGGCGAAGCAGGCTGCGGCGCTCGGCGTGGCTGGATCGCTGCTCGAAGATGTCACAACCGTTTTCGGTGAAGGCGGCTCTTGGTGCATCGTCAACCGTGTGCCAGACAGCGCGGACGCGGCCACGCAGCAAAGCAATCTCATCGGCGATCCCATTGCCCGTACCGGCCTCTATGCCGCGCTTCGTGCCAAGGCCCTTACCGGCTATCAGCCGCGCGTCATCATCACCGCTGGCGAAACCGGGACTTGGATTGAGGGCGGCGTTGTATCCGTCTCGCTCACGGTGCAGGGCGCGAATCTCACGGAAGCGCCCACTATCGAGGTGACGGGCGGCGGCGGCGATGCCGGCAAGGTTCTTCCGACGCTTGAGGTTGTCATGGGCGAGGGCGCGAACGCCGGCACTGTTGCCGGCGTCCGGGTTGTTCATCCCGGCAAGAAAATGTCGCAGGCCCCGACCATCGTCTTCAAGGGTGGCGGGACAGATGCGGAAAAGGTGCTGCCGGCGGCGACTGCCAGTGTCGGCGACGTTGCCAATCCGTTTGTGTCGGCGCTCAACGTCATCACGCCGAAGATCAGAGCGCGCGCCTATATCACCGGCCCGAACACGAGTAATGCGGAAGCCGTCCGTTTCCGCAATACGGTCAACGGTGGGCGCATTCTCATCATCGACCCGAAGACGATCAAAAACGTGAACGGTGTCCCGGTCATCAAGCCGGTTGCTGCTGTCTTTGCCGGCGTCCGCGCTCGCGTCGTTGCTTCATCGGAGGGCGTTTCCGGCTCCGTGTCGAACAAGGTTCTTCGGACGATCGATGGCGTTGCCCGGACGATTTCCTACCCGGATGACAGCAACTATCTGAATGAACGGCAGGTCGCGACCATCATCAATGAGCGCGGCGGCTTCCGTACCTGGGGTAGCCGGCTGGCAACCGATGATCCGCTTTGGCAGTTCGATAGTGTTCGCGCGACCGCCGACATGGTGAATGAGTCTCTTGAAGATCTCTATTTCCTGTATGTGGATCGCAAGTTCACCAAGGCGAACCTCAAGATGCTGATCGAGGACGGCAACGCCGCCCTGCGCGTCTTCAAGAACAATGATGACATCTTGGGCGGTCGCGTGTGGTTGCCTGATATCAACGAGCCGACCACGCTTGCCGCCGGCAAGCTCTTCCTTGACGTGGAATTCGAGCCGGTCGGCATCATGGAACAAATCCACATCACCGCGCGCCGCAACATTCTCTACTACCGGCTTCTGCTGGACGAAGTGAATGGCGCAATCGAAACCGGCCCGCTCTCGCTCGCCGCCTGATCCCACACTTTTGGAGGATTGCCACATGTCCAATCTACCCCGTTATCTCTTACGCAACTGCATGCTGTGGGCTGACCGTACAAGCC
>NZ_JAELTU010001058.1 GCF_016429015.1 Rhizobium sp. ASV20 | reverse complement strand
CCCCCCCCCCCCCCCCCCCCCCCCCCCCCCCCCCCCCCCCCCCCCCCCCCCCCCCCCCCCCCCCCCCCCCCCCCCCCCCCCCCCCCCCCCCCCCCCCCCCCCCCCCCCCCCCCCCCCCCCCCCCTCCCCCCCCCCCCCCCCCCCCCCCCCCCCCCCCCCCCCCCCCCCCCCCCCCCCCCCCCCCCCCCCCCCCCCCCCCCCCCCCCCCCCCCCCCCCCCCCCCCCCCCCCCCCCCCCCCCCCCCCCCCCCCC
>NZ_JAELTU010000158.1 GCF_016429015.1 Rhizobium sp. ASV20 | reverse complement strand
CAACGTCACCGTTGCTGTTGAGCTGATCGTTCCGATCGCGATGGAAGAAAAGCTTCGCTTCGCTATCCGCGAAGGCGGCCGTACCGTCGGCGCAGGCATCGTTGCCTCCATCGTCGAGTAATCTTCGGATTATTCCTTTATAAGAGGCCCCGCTGGAAACAGCGGGGCCTTTTGCATTGGGAGGTCGGAATGGGTCTGGTCATTCTCACGGGCGCATCGGGTGCAGGCAAAACGGCGATTGCGGAGGCGATCGCGAGAGACCATGGTGTGGACGTGGCCGTCCACCATTTCGACAGTATTGGTATTCCGCCACTTGATGTCATGATCCGAGACCACGGCTCGCGGGAGGCTTGGCAACGGGCCATGGCCATAGAATGGCTCGCCCGCATTGCGCCGCAGGTAAGGAGTGGGTGCGCAGTACTGCTTGAAGGGCAGACGCGGATATCTTTCGTCGTCGAGGCCGCCGCAACTGCGAGTATCGGGGACTACACGCTCCTCCTGATCGATTGCGACGATAAGGCGAGAGCTCAGCGGTTGATCATCGAAAGAGGCCAGCCGGAACTCGCGAACGAGGACATGATGAACTGGGCCTCCTATCTCCGCAAAGAGGCTGCCCGTCATGGCTGCGAGATTTTGGACACCGGTCAACGCTCGATCGGTCAATCCGCCGCTCTGGTGCTGGAATACCTGCGAACATTCAAACCCTGACGTTACAGACAAAAGTCTCCACACGGTGACTTGGAGGATTTCTTTCGCTCTATGGCGGCGTGGCGAAGGATTTCGGTAACGAAGTCACTCTTAAGAGGGGTATATCGCTCCCAATCGCCGTTGGCGTCGCTCGCGAGCTTTCTCTTCAATATCCCATAGCGCTCCGCGGCTTCGGGATGGGAGCGAAGATAATCGCGAAAGAGGAGGCGGTCTGTATGCGCGGAATTTCCGGGCAGGCACAGATAGAGGCGCGTCCCGCAGAATGCTTCGTCCTTTGTGAACGTCCATCGATCGTCGCCATACGGATCACCGTGGAAGGCGTAGCCGTCCTGCTTCAAGCGCTCGGTCACTATCTGTCTTTTGTCATGGGTGAACAGGACCGCGTCGATATCGAATTTCGGTTTCGCGCAAAGTCCAGGAACCGCCGTGCTGCCAATATGCTGGATATCCGCAAGATGGTCGCATAATGCGACAATCGCCTCGCTGCGGCGCCGGAAGAGGTCTGGCCAGGCGGGATCATAGTCGACGATCCTGATTGCGCACATCCTTCGCCTGCTTCCGGTGCGATTCGTTTGGCGCAGTCAGAATAGCTCCCGGTTCTTCTATAAGGCAATTTCCTGCCGCAGGTGCATGATATCTGTCTCTACTCGGTGGATGATCCCAGGGCAGGGGCGAAAGCGACCCGCGCAGGCATCTCGCGATTCGATTCGCATGCCCCATGAGATCGCGCGGCTCAGTACAGGATTTCTCGCGCCGAGCCTCAATTTCGTTTTCGGATCCTGTTGCCCGAAGCGCATCTCGCCCAGCTCTTGCTGTGGATTCGGCCATGCCTGATATGGAGGAAGCGCGATAGCGCGAGCAGAAGCTGCGGGTTCAATTGGGAAAAAACAAAAAACGCTCTTGCCAATCGTTTCGTCCCGCCTTAAAGGGAGCGCCATGTCTTCGAACTGCTCGGGCGGTCCACCGCTTCAGGCAACTGTTCGAAGGAAGAAGGGGTATAGCTCAGTTGGTAGAGCGGCGGTCTCCAAAACCGCAGGTCGTAGGTTCGAGCCCTGCTGCCCCTGCCATTTTCCAGATTTGACTGGCGCGTCAACATCGCTGCTTCTTGGGTTTGGGACTATGTCGGTTTACCGGCAAATTTTCGAAAACGCTGGATTACCTCTTGTTAAATTGGGATTCGGTGTTTATGTAGGGGTTCAACAGACACGCGGTGCGTGGGGCTGATATGTTCAGCTTTACGCGCCGTAATTGCGTGGGCAGTCAATGGCATCCAAATCGAATCCACTAGCGTTTCTGCAGCAGGTGCGCTCCGAGACGTCGAAAGTTACTTGGCCCTCACGCCGTGAGACGATGATCTCGACGGTGATGGTCCTTGTTATGGTTATTTTCGCCTCGCTGTTTTTCTTTGCTGCCGACCAGCTCATTGGCTGGATTCTCGGCTATGTGCTGAATACCGGCAACTAATATCGGGTGGAGATGAACATGGCGGCACGTTGGTACATCGTCCACGCTTATTCAAATTTCGAAAAGAAGGTGGCCGAATCCATCGAAGAGAAGGCTCGGCAGAAAGGCCTTGAGCATCTGTTCGAGAAGATTCTCGTTCCCACCGAAAAGGTTGTTGAAGTTCGCCGCGGCCGCAAGGTTGACAGCGAGCGCAAGTTTTTCCCGGGTTATGTGCTGGTTCGCGCCAACCTGACGGATGAAGCTTACCACCTGATCAAGAACACGCCGAAGGTTACTGGCTTCCTTGGTTCCGATAATAAGCCCGTTCCGATTCCGGATTATGAAGCTGAGCGCATTCTTGGTCAGGTTCAGGAAGGTGTCGAGCGGCCGAAGGCTTCCGTATCTTTCGAGATCGGCGAGCAGGTTCGCGTTTCCGATGGTCCGTTCGCTTCGTTCAACGGCACGGTTCAGGATGTGGACGAAGAGCGTTCGCGCCTGAAGGTGGAAGTGTCGATCTTCGGCCGCGCTACGCCGGTCGAGCTGGAATACAGCCAGGTCGAGAAGGTCTGATTGTCGTCTTTGTGAAGGGTTGGCTTGGCTGCCGACCTTTCTTTTGAATTTGGATGTGAGCGAGTCTTGTTCATATCCCGCGGCTCAGCCGCAACTCGCGTGGAAGGGTAGGGTCTTAGCCGGATCTGTTACGCCCGAACCACGCAACCGCAGCCGCCGGAGTGATCCGGCATAGTGGGCCGGGCAACCGGTCATGTAGAAAGGCAGAGAGAAATGGCTAAGAAAGTTGCAGGCCAGCTCAAGCTGCAGGTCAAGGCCGGCTCGGCGAATCCGTCGCCGCCGATTGGTCCTGCGCTCGGTCAGCGTGGCATTAACATCATGGAATTCTGCAAGGCGTTCAATGCCGCCACGCAGGAAATGGAAAAGGGTATGCCGATCCCGGTCGTCATCACCTACTACCAGGACAAGTCCTTCACCTTCGTCATGAAGCAGCCGCCGGTCAGCTACTTCCTGAAGAAGGAAGCGAAGATCCAGTCCGGCTCGAAGACCCCGGGCAAGGGCGCCAAGGCTGGCACCCTGACCAAGGCTCAGGTCAAGGCAATCGCCGAAGCCAAGATGAAGGATCTGAATGCCGCCGATATCGAAGGCGCAATGGCCATGATCGAGGGCTCTGCCCGCGCGATGGGCCTGGAAGTGGTGGGCTAAGACCATGGTAGCAAAGCGTATTCAGAAGATTCGTGAAGGCGTCGATCCGACCAAGCTTTATGCTCTGGATCTGGCCATCAACATGGTCAAGGAACGTGCCGTCGCCAAGTTCGACGAAACCGTTGAAATCTCGATGAACCTCGGTGTTGACCCGCGTCACGCTGACCAGATGGTTCGCGGCGTTGTCAACCTGCCGAACGGCACCGGCCGTACGGTTCGCGTTGCCGTTTTCGCTCGCGGCGTCAAGGCTGACGAAGCCAAGGCTGCTGGCGCCGACATCGTCGGTGCTGAAGACCTGGTCGAAATCGTTCAGGGCGGCAAGATCGACTTCGATCGTTGCATCGCAACTCCGGACATGATGCCGCTCGTCGGTCGCCTCGGTAAGGTTCTCGGCCCGCGTGGCATGATGCCGAACCCGAAGGTTGGCACCGTTACGATGGACGTCAAGGGTGCTGTTGAAGCTTCCAAGGGCGGCGCTGTCGAATTCCGCGTCGAGAAGGCTGGTATCGTCCATGCCGGTATCGGCAAGGCTTCGTTCGACGCCAAGGCTCTGGAAGAAAACATCCGCGCCTTTGCTGATGCCGTCATCAAGGCAAAGCCGGCTGGCGCCAAGGGCAACTACGTCAAGCGCGTAGCGATCTCCTCGACCATGGGTCCGGGCGTCAAGATCGAGCCGTCGACTGTTACGGCGCCAGGCGCCTAATGATTAAGCCGGGCATTTTGCCCGGCGGTTAAGAATTCCCGGCCTTTCGGGGTCGGGGATTTCCGGAGAAATCCGGAATTCCTGTCCGAGATTGCAGGTGGTTATCCCTTAATCACTGAAGCCTGCATGAGACGGGTAAGACCCGAATTTTGAAGAAGCTTTGCTTCGATGAACTCGGTTCGAGCCTTGGATGCCTTGTGCCTCGGAGCCGTCAGGCTCGAGCGCGAGGGGACAGGATCCTCAAGCGTCACTTGGGATCTTTTTGATCCCGGGAGGCAAAAGGCAACCCGGCAGGCCCGTTAACCCGGTCCTGTCAACTGGAGAAAAGCAGTGGAAAGAGCGGAAAAACGCGAATTCGTCACGGAACTGAACGAAGTCTTCAAGGCTTCGGGCTCAGTTGTCGTGGCCCACTATGCTGGTGCTACAGTCGCTCAGATGAACGATTTCCGTTCGAAGATGCGCGCTGCTGGCGGCACCGTCAAAGTCGCGAAGAACCGCCTGGCCAAAATTGCTCTTCAGGGCACGGACGCGGAAGGGATTTCCAATCTCTTCACCGGTCAGACGCTGATCGCATACAGCACTGATCCGATTACCGCTCCGAAGGTCGTCGTGGAATTTGCCAAGGGCAACGACAAGATCGTTGTTCTGGGCGGTTCCATGGGAACAACAACGCTCAACGCCGAAGGTGTGAAGTCGCTCGCGACCCTGCCTTCGCTGGACGAGCTGCGCGCGAAGCTGCTGGGCATGATCCAGACTCCGGCTACCCGCATCGCAGGTGTTGTTGCAGCGCCGGCAAGTCAGCTTGCTCGCGTGTTCTCGGCCTACGCCAAGAAGGACGAAGCCGCGTAAGGCGGTTTTTCGCTGTTCATAATCAACCAGTTCGAACCGAACAAAAGGAACTACTAAAATGGCTGATCTCGCAAAGATCGTAGACGACCTCTCCGCGCTGACCGTTCTCGAAGCCGCAGAACTGTCCAAGCTTCTCGAAGAAAAGTGGGGCGTTTCCGCCGCTGCTCCGGTAGCTGTTGCTGCCGTTGCTGGTGGTGCTGGCGCTGCTGCTGCCGTTGAAGAAGAAAAGACCGAGTTCGACGTCATCCTCGCTGATGCCGGCGCGAACAAGATCAACGTCATCAAGGAAGTCCGCGGCATCACCGGCCTCGGCCTGAAGGAAGCTAAGGACCTCGTTGAAGCCGCTCCGAAGGCTGTCAAGGAAGCTGTTTCCAAGGCTGAAGCTGCTGACATCAAGAAGAAGCTCGAAGACGCCGGCGCTAAGGTCGACGTTAAGTAAGCTTGAAACTGCTTTGGGAGGTGGCATTTTTGCCATCTCCCATTCGCCGTTTTTCTGAACGAATTACCCAAAAGCCGCGGGAAAAACGGCTTTTGGGTAATGGGTTCTTCAAGAGGATGGTCTCAAACCGAACCGCGACGCAATCCGTGCCGAGCGGTTTTCGGTTAGATAGACGAGATTGAACTACTCATTGATTGATGGGGCCGCCTGGCCAGCGTTTCCCATCCGTTGCAGGCCCGGGTGCAGGATTTTAAAGGAGCGACGATGGCTCAGACCCTTTCGTTCAATGGTCGCAGGCGCGTACGCAAGTTTTTTGGTAAGATTCCCGAAGTCGCAGAGATGCCGAACCTGATCGAGGTTCAGAAGGCATCCTACGATCAGTTTCTCATGGTCGAAGAACCGAAGGGCGGCCGCCCGGACGAAGGTCTTCAGGCCGTTTTCAAGTCGGTCTTCCCGATCACCGACTTCTCCGGCGCTTCGATGCTGGAATTTGTTTCCTACGAATTCGAGCCGCCGAAGTTCGACGTCGACGAATGCCGCCAGCGCGACCTGACCTATGCAGCGCCGCTGAAGGTGACCCTCCGTCTGATCGTGTTCGATATCGACGAGGATACCGGCGCGAAGTCCATCAAGGACATCAAGGAACAGAGCGTCTACATGGGCGACATGCCGCTCATGACGAACAACGGTACGTTCATTGTGAACGGCACCGAGCGCGTAATCGTGTCGCAGATGCACCGTTCGCCGGGCGTCTTCTTCGACCACGACAAGGGCAAGAGCCATTCTTCCGGCAAGCTGCTCTTTGCTGCCCGCGTCATCCCGTATCGCGGTTCCTGGCTCGATATCGAATTCGACGCGAAGGACATCGTCTACGCTCGTATCGACCGTCGCCGTAAGATTCCGGTAACGTCGCTGCTGATGGCGCTCGGCATGGATGGCGAAGAAATCCTGTCGACCTTCTACACGAAGTCGCTTTATGAGCGCTCCGGTGATGGCTGGCGCATTCCGTTCAAGGCCGAGACGCTGAAGGGCGCAAAGACCGTTTCCGACATGATCGACGCCGATACCGGCGAAGTCGTAGTCGAAGGCGGCAAGAAGCTGACCCCACGTTTGCTGCGCCAGTTGCAGGAAAAGGGCCTCAAGGCTCTCAAGGCAACGGACGAAGAACTGTACGGTCTCTTCCTGGCGGAAGATATCGTCAACTTCCAGACCGGTGAGATCTATCTCGAAGCCGGCGACGAAATCGACGAAAAGACCCTGCCTATCATTCTCAAGGCCGGTTTCGACGAAATCCCGGTTCTCGGCATCGACCACATCAACGTCGGCGCCTACATCCGCAACACGCTGTCGGCCGACAAGAACGAGAACCGTCAGGACGCTCTGTTCGACATCTACCGCGTCATGCGTCCGGGTGAACCGCCGACCATGGAATCGGCTGAAGCGATGTTCAACTCGCTGTTCTTCGATGCGGAGCGTTACGATCTCTCCGCCGTCGGCCGCGTAAAGATGAACATGCGTCTCGACCTCGACGTCGAAGATACCGTCCGCATCCTGCGCAAGGACGACATACTGGCCGTAGTCAAGATGCTGGTCGAACTGCGCGACGGTAAGGGCGAAATCGACGACATCGACAACCTCGGCAACCGCCGTGTCCGTTCGGTCGGCGAATTGATGGAGAACCAGTATCGTCTGGGTCTGCTGCGTATGGAGCGTGCGATCAAGGAACGTATGTCCTCGATCGAAATCGACACGGTCATGCCGCAGGATCTCATCAACGCAAAGCCGGCTGCTGCCGCCGTTCGCGAATTCTTTGGCTCCTCGCAGCTGTCGCAGTTCATGGACCAGGTGAACCCGCTTTCGGAAATCACCCACAAGCGCCGTCTTTCGGCTCTTGGCCCGGGCGGTCTGACCCGCGAGCGCGCAGGCTTCGAAGTCCGCGACGTTCATCCGACGCACTACGGTCGTATTTGCCCGATCGAAACGCCGGAAGGTCCGAACATCGGCCTCATCAACTCGCTGGCGACCTTTGCCCGCGTCAACAAGTACGGCTTCATCGAAAGCCCTTATCGCCGCATCATCGACGGTAAGGTGACCAACGACGTGCTCTACCTCTCCGCTATGGAAGAGGCGAAGTACTACGTTGCTCAGGCCAACGCCGAACTCGACACCGACGGTTCCTTCATCGAAGAATTCGTCGTCTGCCGTCATGCCGGCGAAGTCATGCTCGCTCCGCGCGACAACATCAACCTGATGGACGTCTCGCCGAAGCAGCTGGTTTCGGTTGCTGCCGCTCTGATCCCGTTCCTGGAAAACGACGACGCCAACCGCGCTCTCATGGGCTCGAACATGCAGCGTCAGGCCGTGCCGCTTCTGCGTGCCGAAGCCCCGTTCGTCGGCACCGGCATGGAGCCGGTCGTCGCGCGTGACTCCGGTGCTGCCATCGGCGCTCGCCGCGGCGGCGTGGTCGACCAGGTCGACGCGACGCGTATCGTTATCCGCGCCACCGAAGACCTCGATCCGTCGAAGTCCGGCGTCGATATCTACCGCCTGATGAAGTTCCAGCGTTCGAACCAGAACACCTGCGTCAACCAGCGTCCGCTGGTTACCGTCGGTGACGTGGTCAACAAGGGCGACATCCTGGCAGACGGTCCGTCGACCGACCTCGGCGATCTGGCTCTCGGCCGCAACGTGCTCGTCGCGTTCATGCCGTGGAACGGCTACAACTACGAAGACTCGATCCTGCTCTCCGAGCGTATCGTTGCCGACGACGTGTTCACCTCCATCCACATCGAAGAATTCGAAGTGATGGCGCGCGACACCAAGCTCGGTCCGGAAGAAATCACCCGCGATATTCCGAACGTTTCGGAAGAAGCGCTGAAGAACCTGGACGAAGCCGGCATCGTTTACATCGGCGCTGAAGTTCAGCCGGGCGATATCCTCGTCGGTAAGATCACGCCGAAGGGCGAAAGCCCGATGACGCCGGAAGAAAAGCTTCTGCGCGCCATCTTCGGTGAAAAGGCGTCCGACGTTCGTGACACCTCCATGCGCATGCCGCCCGGCACCTACGGTACGGTCGTCGAAGTTCGCGTCTTCAACCGCCACGGCGTTGAGAAGGACGAACGCGCCATGGCGATCGAGCGCGAAGAGATCGAGCGTCTCGCGAAGGACCGCGACGACGAGCAGGCGATCCTCGACCGCAACGTCTACGGCCGTCTGGTCGAGATGCTGCGCGGTCAGGTTGCTCTTGCTGGTCCGAAGGGCTTCAAGAAGGGCACGGAACTTTCGAACGCCGTCGTTTCGGAATATCCGCGTTCGCAGTGGTGGATGTTCGCTGTCGAGGACGAGAAGGTCCAGAGCGAGCTGGAAGCCCTGCGCGGCCAGTACGACGAATCCAAGTCGCGCCTTGAACAGCGCTTCATGGACAAGGTCGAGAAGGTCCAGCGCGGCGATGAAATGCCTCCGGGCGTCATGAAGATGGTCAAGGTCTTCGTCGCTGTTAAGCGCAAGATCCAGCCGGGCGACAAGATGGCAGGCCGTCACGGGAACAAGGGCGTGGTCTCGCGCATTGTTCCGGTTGAAGACATGCCGTTCCTCGAAGACGGTACGCATGTTGACATCGTGCTGAACCCGCTCGGCGTGCCCTCGCGCATGAACGTCGGTCAGATTCTCGAAACGCACCTGGGCTGGGCTTGCGCCGGCATGGGTCGTCAGATCGGCGAACTGATCGAAGCCTACAAGTCGAGCGGCAACATCGAGCCTCTGCGCAAGACGATCGATCTGGTTGTCGGCGATGGCCCGAAGAGCGACGACGTGCACGAGTATGACGATGCATCGGTCCTGCGTCTGGCCGACCAGTGGAAGCGTGGCGTGTCCATCGCGACCCCGGTCTTCGACGGCGCCGGCGAAGCTGACGTCAACGAGATGTTGGCAATGGCAGGTCTCAAGGAGACGGGTCAGTCGACGCTGTATGACGGTCGTACCGGCGAGCAGTTCGACCGTCAGGTCACGGTTGGCTACATCTACATGCTGAAGCTGAACCACCTTGTCGACGACAAGATCCACGCCCGTTCGATCGGCCCGTACTCGCTCGTCACCCAGCAGCCGCTGGGCGGTAAGGCACAGTTCGGCGGCCAGCGCTTCGGTGAAATGGAAGTCTGGGCGCTTGAAGCTTACGGTGCAGCTTACACGCTGCAGGAAATGCTCACGGTCAAGTCGGACGACGTGGCCGGCCGTACCAAGGTTTACGAAGCCATCGTTCGTGGCGACGACACCTTCGAAGCGGGCATTCCGGAAAGCTTCAACGTTCTCGTCAAGGAAATGCGCTCGCTGGGTCTCAGCGTCGAGCTGGAAAACTCCAAGGTCGACGATCTGCAAGCCGCGAGCCAGCTTCCGGATGCGGCCGAGTAACAATCGATAAGGTGCGCGCTGCACGGCAGCGCGCACCGTTCCAGCCGGCACCCGGTTTCGGGCAGCGTCGGGCAGGGACGGTTTCGCCGCATTTTGCGGTTATTGTCGTTTTAGTGCGTCAGTCCGGTTCCCGGGAATTTGCCGGCACTGATTGCAGTTCGAGGGCGTTTCGCCCCAAAAGGAGATAGGCATGAACCAAGAGGTCATGAATCTTTTCAATCCGCAGGTGCCTGCACAGAATTTCGATTCCATCCGGATATCGATCGCATCGCCGGAGAAGATTCTTTCCTGGTCTTATGGCGAGATCAAGAAGCCGGAAACGATCAACTATCGCACGTTCAAGCCTGAACGCGATGGTCTTTTCTGCGCACGGATCTTCGGACCGATCAAGGACTACGAGTGCCTGTGCGGCAAGTACAAGCGCATGAAGTACAAGGGCATCATCTGCGAAAAGTGCGGCGTCGAAGTTACGCTGTCGCGCGTTCGCCGTGAGCGCATGGGCCATATCGAGCTCGCCGCTCCCGTTGCCCACATCTGGTTCCTGAAGTCGCTGCCTTCTCGCATTTCGACGCTGCTCGACATGACGCTGAAGGATGTAGAGCGCGTTCTCTACTTCGAAAACTACATCGTCACCGAGCCGGGTCTGACTGCTCTGAAGGAGCACCAGCTTCTCTCTGAAGAAGAGTACATGCTCGCCGTCGACGAGTATGGCGAAGACCAGTTCACCGCCATGATCGGCGCTGAAGCGATCTACGAGATGCTGGCCAGCATGAACCTCGAAAAGATCGCCGGCGACCTGCGCTCCGAGCTTGCCGACACCACGTCGGATCTCAAGCAGAAGAAGCTGATGAAGCGCCTGAAGATCGTCGAGAACTTCATGGAGTCAGGCAACCGTCCGGAATGGATGATCATGAAGGTCGTCCCGGTCATCCCGCCGGACCTGCGCCCGCTGGTTCCGCTCGATGGCGGCCGTTTCGCGACGTCGGATCTGAACGATCTGTACCGCCGCGTCATCAACCGTAACAACCGTCTGAAGCGCCTCATCGAACTGCGCGCTCCGGGCATCATCATCCGCAACGAAAAGCGCATGCTGCAGGAATCTGTCGATGCGCTGTTCGATAACGGCCGTCGCGGCCGCGTCATCACCGGCGCCAACAAGCGTCCGCTGAAGTCGCTGTCCGACATGCTCAAGGGCAAGCAGGGCCGCTTCCGTCAGAACCTGCTCGGCAAGCGCGTCGACTATTCTGGCCGTTCGGTCATCGTGACCGGTCCGGAACTGAAGCTGCACCAGTGCGGCCTGCCGAAGAAGATGGCGCTCGAACTGTTCAAGCCGTTCATCTACGCCCGCCTCGACGCGAAGGGGTATTCCTCGACCGTCAAGCAGGCCAAGAAGTTGGTCGAAAAGGAAAAGCCGGAAGTCTGGGATATCCTCGACGAGGTCATCCGCGAGCATCCGGTTCTGTTGAACCGCGCACCGACGCTGCACCGCCTGGGCATCCAGGCCTTCGAACCCATGCTGGTCGAAGGCAAGGCAATCCAGCTGCACCCGCTCGTCTGCACGGCCTTCAACGCCGACTTCGACGGTGACCAGATGGCTGTTCACGTGCCGCTCTCGCTGGAAGCCCAGCTTGAAGCCCGCGTGCTGATGATGTCGACCAACAACATTCTGCACCCGGCAAACGGCGCGCCGATCATCGTTCCCTCGCAGGACATGGTTCTCGGCCTGTACTACCTGTCGATCCTGAACCAGAACGAGCCGGGCGAAGGCATGGCTTTCTCCGATCTCGGCGAGCTGCATCACGCGCTCGAAAACAAGGTCGTCACGCTGCATTCGAAGATCCGCGGCCGCTTCAAGTCGGTCGACGAAGAAGGCAAGCCCTATTCGAAGATCTACGAAACGACGCCGGGCCGTCTGTTGATCGGTGAACTCCTGCCCAAGAACGGCAAAGTGACCTTCGACATCTGCAACCAGGAAATGACCAAGAAGAACATCTCCAAGATGATCGACGCGGTCTATCGCCATTGCGGCCAGAAGGACACGGTCATTTTCTGCGACCGCATCATGCAGCTCGGCTTTGCCCATGCCTGCCGCGCCGGCATTTCGTTCGGCAAGGACGACATGGTCATTCCGGAAACCAAGGCGAAGATCGTCGGCGACACCGAGTCGCTGGTGAAGGAATACGAACAGCAGTACAACGACGGTCTGATCACTCAGGGCGAAAAGTACAACAAGGTAGTCGACGCCTGGGGCAAGGCAACCGAAAAGGTCGCCGAAGACATGATGGCCCGCATCAAGGCCGTCGAATTCGACGAAAAGACCGGTCGTCAGAAGCCGATGAACGCGATCTACATGATGTCCCACTCCGGCGCCCGTGGTTCGCCGAACCAGATGCGTCAGTTGGGCGGCATGCGCGGCCTCATGGCCAAGCCGTCGGGCGAAATCATCGAGACGCCGATTATCTCGAACTTCAAGGAAGGCCTGACCGTTAACGAGTACTTCAACTCGACGCACGGTGCCCGTAAGGGTCTCGCGGACACCGCCTTGAAGACAGCGAACTCGGGCTACCTGACCCGCCGTCTCGTCGACGTCGCTCAGGATTGCATCGTCACGCACGTCGATTGCGGTACCGACAAGGGCCTCACCATGACCGCCATCGTTGATGCCGGTCAGGTCGTTGCTTCCATCGGCGCCCGCATCCTCGGCCGTACGGCTCTCGACGATATCGACCATCCGGTCACGGGTGAGCGCATCGTCGACGCCGGCAAGATGATCCTTGAGCCGGATGTCATCGAGATCGAAAAGGCTGGTATCCAGTCGATCCGCATTCGTTCGGCACTGACCTGCGAAATCCAGACCGGCGTCTGCGGCGTCTGCTACGGCCGCGACCTCGCTCGCGGTACGCCTGTCAACCTCGGCGAAGCTGTCGGCGTCATCGCCGCACAGTCGATCGGTGAGCCGGGCACGCAGCTGACCATGCGTACCTTCCACTTGGGCGGCACGGCGACCGTGGTCGACCAGTCGTTCCTGGAAGCCTCCTACGAGGGCACGGTTCAGATCAAGAACCGCAACATGCTGCGCAACTCCGATGGCAACCTGGTTGCCATGGGCCGCAACATGACGGTTCAGATCCTGGACGAACGCGGCGTCGAACGCTCCTCGCAGCGCGTTGCTTACGGCTCCAAGCTGTATGTCGACGAAGGCGACAAGGTGAAGCGCGGTCAGCGTCTGGCGGAGTGGGATCCTTACACCCGTCCGATGATGACGGAAGTGGCCGGTACTGTTCACTTCGAAGACGTCGTCGACGGCCTTTCGGTTCTCGAAGCGACCGACGAGTCCACCGGCATCACCAAGCGTCAGGTTATCGACTGGCGCTCGACGCCACGCGGCTCCGACCTGAAGCCGGCGATCGTCATCAAGGACGCCAGCGGCAATGTCGCGAAGCTGTCGCGTGGTGGCGAAGCCCGCTTCCTGCTCTCGGTCGACGCGATCCTGTCGGTCGAGCCGGGCACGAAGGTGTCGCAGGGTGACGTTCTCGCTCGGTCGCCGCTGGAAAGCGCCAAGACCAAGGACATCACCGGTGGTCTGCCGCGTGTTGCCGAACTGTTCGAAGCTCGTCGTCCGAAGGACCACGCCATCATCGCAGAGATCGATGGTACGATCCGCCTCGGCCGCGACTACAAGAACAAGCGCCGTGTCATCATCGAGCCGGCGGAAGACGGTGTCGAGCCAGTCGAATACCTGATCCCGAAGGGCAAGCCCTTCCACCTTCAGGAAGGCGACTATATCGAGAAGGGTGATTACATCCTCGACGGTAACCCGGCTCCGCACGACATCCTGGCGATCAAGGGCGTGGAGGCTCTGGCTTCCTACCTCGTTAACGAAATCCAGGAAGTCTACCGCTTGCAGGGCGTTGTCATCAACGACAAGCACATCGAAGTCATTGTCCGTCAGATGCTGCAGAAGGTGGAAATCACCGATGCGGGCGACAGCCAGTACATCGTCGGCGACAACGTCGACCGTATCGAGCTGGACGATGCCAATGATGCACTGATCGAAGAAGGCAAGAAGCCTGCTTACGGCGATCCGGTTCTGCTCGGTATCACCAAGGCCTCGCTGCAGACGCCGTCGTTCATCTCGGCCGCTTCCTTCCAGGAAACGACCAAGGTGCTCACGGAAGCTGCGATCGCCGGCAAGACCGACGGTCTGCAGGGTCTGAAGGAAAACGTCATCGTCGGACGTCTCATCCCGGCCGGTACAGGCGGTACCATGACGCAGATCCGCCGTATTGCCACGGCTCGCGACGAGCTCATCCTCGAAGAGCGTCGCAAGGGCACGGGTGCAGCCGTCGCAACGCCGATGCTGCAGGATATGGCAAGCGAGACTGTTCCGGTCGCCGAATAAGCGGTTTCGGATATAGAAAATCAAAAAACCGCCCGGAGCGATCCGGGCGGTTTCTTTTTGTGTAACGCTGGGAGGTGAAAGGCGAGGGCTGTCCAGTCTCCTTGCCGCGAAGCCGTCCGTATTCAGCGGAAGCGGATGATCGCCACTTCGCCTTCGAGCGCGCCCTGATAGGCGGAGGCATGAGGCTCTTCTTCCGGGATATCCGTCAGGAGACCGATCTGGTCGAGGTCGGCCTCGATGAAGCCTTCCTCGGCGAGCGCGTTGAGCGCGTCGCGTACGGCGGTGTCGTCATCCGGCGCCTTCAACATGACATGAAGATCGATGCCTTCGCCGCCATCGGTCTCATAGCCCTTGCCGATGATGATGAAGACCATGGGGCCATCGGAATTGTTGTCGTTGTCTGGCGCAGTAATCATGAGTCTTCCTTCGGGAGTGTCGAATCGACCCGGCGATTCCTTGGCTTCGCCCGGGTCATCGGATGGAATTGCCTTTCGGTGATTCCTTATAGGGATTTTGTTGAAATACCAAAGTCCATCTTGCCGAAGGGGCGGCATTTCCGTATCGAATGCGCCAAATGGCTGGTTTTCCCGGGCTTCTGGGCCTTTGTGACAAAGATAATTTCTTAACCGGCCTTGACGAACCGGCGTGAAACCAGTAGTACCGCCGCCATCGGGACCCATGTGAGGCATGGCTGTTCGGGGCGACGCGCCCTGAAGTTCACCTCAAACAAGGTTCTAAAACGCACGTTGAAGACACGAATGCTGCACGCAAGACGCCACTTTAGGTGTCCTCTGCTTTTTTGTGGTCCATCTGCGAAAGCGGATCGGGCCACGTTTTGCGCATTGAGACGATCGTGTGTCGTTGCCGGTGACGGCGATAGTCATGCCCGTAAGGGTGTCGAGATAGATTTACAAGGGATGGTTGAATGCCTACCGTAAACCAGCTGATCCGCAAGCCTCGCCAGGCGCAGGTAAAGCGTAACAAGGTTCCTGCTCTCCAGGAAAACCCACAGAAGCGCGGCGTTTGCACGCGCGTCTACACGACTACGCCGAAGAAGCCGAACTCGGCTCTGCGTAAGGTCGCAAAGATCCGTCTGACCAACGGCTTCGAAGTCATTGGCTACATTCCCGGCGAAGGTCACAACCTTCAGGAACACTCCGTCGTCATGATCCGTGGCGGCCGCGTAAAGGACCTTCCGGGTGTCCGTTATCACATCATCCGCGGCGTTCTCGATACCCAGGGTGTCAAGAACCGTAAGCAGCGCCGTTCGAAGTACGGTGCGAAGCGTCCGAAGTAATTCGGTTTGATATAATTCGGCGCTGCGCGAGGTTCTCCGCGTGGTGAAGCGTCGCTAACAGTTGAGAGACGAGAAGTACATGTCCAGACGTCATAAGGCAGAAAAGCGCGAGATCAACCCGGACCCGAAGTTCGGCGATCTGGTCGTCACCAAGTTCATGAATGCTATCATGCTTGACGGCAAGAAGTCCGTCGCTGAAAGCATCGTATACGGCGCATTCGACGCCGTGCAGGGCAAGGCAAAGCAGGAGCCGCTCGGCGTGTTCCATCAGGCTTTGGATAACATCGCTCCGCACGTTGAAGTTCGTTCGCGCCGCGTTGGTGGTGCTACGTACCAGGTTCCGGTTGATGTTCGTCCGGAGCGCCGTCAGGCTCTCGCCATTCGTTGGCTGATCACTGCAGCCCGTAAGCGTAACGAAACGACGATGGTCGATCGCCTCAGCGGCGAACTTCTCGATGCCTCCAACAACCGCGGCGCTGCCGTCAAGAAGCGCGAAGACACGCACAAGATGGCTGATGCCAACCGTGCGTTCTCGCATTATCGCTGGTAATCCCGAACGGTTTCGGAAAGGCAGTCCATTATGGCTCGCGAATATAAAATCGAAGACTACCGCAATTTCGGTATCATGGCGCACATCGACGCCGGCAAGACCACGACCACCGAGCGTATTCTTTACTACACCGGCAAGTCGCACAAGATCGGCGAAGTGCACGACGGCGCAGCCACGATGGACTGGATGGAGCAGGAGCAGGAGCGTGGCATCACGATCACCTCTGCTGCTACCACGACCTTCTGGAAGGGCCGCGACGGCAAGACCCGCCGCTTCAACATCATCGACACCCCCGGCCACGTTGACTTCACCATCGAAGTCGAGCGTTCGCTGCGTGTTCTCGACGGTGCTATTGCTCTGCTCGACGCCAACGCTGGCGTTGAGCCGCAGACGGAAACCGTCTGGCGTCAGGCTGAGAAGTATCATGTTCCGCGCATGATCTTCTGCAACAAGATGGACAAGACCGGCGCTGATTTCTATCGCTCGGTTGAGATGATCAAGACTCGCCTCGGCGCCACCGCCGTCGTCATGCAGCTGCCGATCGGCGCTGAAAGCGACTTCAAGGGCGTTATCGACCTGATCGAGATGAACGCTCTCATCTGGCGCGACGAATCGCTCGGCGCTCAGTGGGACGTCGTCGAAATTCCGGAAGACATGAAGGCAAAGGCTGCCGAATACCGCGAAAAGCTGATCGAGACTGTTGTTGAGATCGACGAAGCCGCGACCGAAGCCTACCTCGAAGGCAACCTGCCTGACAACGATCAGATCCGCGCACTCGTCCGTCGCGGCACGATCGACGTCAAGTTCCATCCGATGTTCTGCGGCACCGCCTTCAAGAACAAGGGTGTTCAGCCGCTGCTCGACGCCGTTGTCGATTACCTGCCGTCGCCGCTCGACATTCCGGCGATCAAGGGCATCGATTTCAAGACCGACGCCGAGATCGAACGTCACGCTGACGACAGCGAGCCGTTGTCCATGCTGGCATTCAAGATCATGAACGACCCCTTCGTCGGTTCGCTCACCTTCGCCCGCATCTATTCCGGCAAGCTCGAAAAGGGCGCATCGGTCATCAACACGGTCAAGGACAAGCGCGAGCGCGTCGGCCGTATGCTGCAGATGCACTCGAACTCGCGTGAAGACATCGAAGAAGCCTTTGCTGGCGACATCGTTGCTCTGGCCGGCCTCAAGGAAACCACCACTGGCGATACGCTTTGCGATCCGCTGAAGCCGGTTATCCTCGAGCGCATGGAATTCCCCGAGCCGGTCATCCAGATCGCGATCGAGCCGAAGACCAAGGGCGACCAGGAAAAGATGGGCCTCGCGCTCAACCGCTTGGCTGCAGAAGATCCTTCCTTCCGTGTCAAGACGGACCAGGAATCGGGTCAGACCATCATCGCCGGCATGGGTGAACTTCACCTCGACATCATCGTCGACCGTATGCGTCGTGAATTCAAGGTTGAAGCAAGCGTCGGCGCGCCGCAGGTTGCTTACCGCGAAACCATCACGCGTCAGACGGAAAAGGACTACACCCACAAGAAGCAGTCGGGTGGTACCGGTCAGTTCGCTCGCGTCAAGCTCGTGTTCGAACCAAACCCGGACGGCGAAGACTTCAAGTTCGAGTCCAAGATCGTCGGCGGTTCTGTTCCGAAGGAATACATTCCGGGCGTTCAGAAGGGTATCGAAAGCGTTCTGTCTTCCGGTCCGTTGGCTGGCTTCCCGATGCTCGGCGTCAAGGCGACGCTTATCGACGGTGCCTTCCACGACGTTGACTCGTCGGTTCTGGCCTTCGAAATCGCTTCCCGTGCTTGCTTCCGTGAAGCAGCCCGCGAAGCCGGTGCTCAGCTCCTCGAGCCGATGATGAAGGTCGAAGTCGTAACGCCGGAAGACTACGTCGGTGACGTTATCGGCGACTTGAACTCTCGTCGTGGCCAGATCCAGGGCCAGGAAAGCCGCGGTATCGCTGTTGTCATCAACGCGAACGTTCCGCTGGCAAACATGTTCAAGTACGTCGACAACCTGCGTTCGATGTCTCAGGGTCGTGCACAGTACACGATGACCTTCGATCACTACGCGCCGGTTCCGTCGAACGTCGCACAGGAAATCCAGGCAAAGTATTCCGGTCAGAAGTGACCGGAATACCAATTGACCGATAACAAGAATTGATCCCTTCGGGGACAGGAAAAATGGAGAGCCGAAAATGGCAAAGAGTAAGTTTGAGCGCAATAAGCCGCACGTCAACATTGGTACGATTGGGCACGTTGACCACGGCAAGACGTCTTTGACGGCAGCGATCACGAAGTACTTCGGCGAGTTCAAGGCGTA
>NZ_JAELTU010001057.1 GCF_016429015.1 Rhizobium sp. ASV20 | reverse complement strand
CCCCCCCCCCCCCCCCCCCCCCCCCCCCCCCCCCCCCCCCCCCCCCCCCCCCCCCCCCCCCCCCCCCCCCCCCCCCCCCCCCCCCCCCCCCCCCCCCCCCCCCCCCCCCCCCCCCCCCCCCCCCGCCCCCCCCCCCCCCCCCCCCCCCCCCCCCCCCCCCCCCCCCCCCCCCCCCCCCCCCCCCCCCCCCCCCCCCCCCCCCCCCCCCCCCCCCCCCCCCCCCCCCCCCCCCCCCCCCCCCCCCCCCCCCCC
>NZ_JAELTU010000157.1 GCF_016429015.1 Rhizobium sp. ASV20 | reverse complement strand
GGTCCAGATCCGCGACGGAGGTTCCGCCGAATTTCATCACGATGCGTGCCATGTGCCTCTACCAGTACCCAGCGCCGGGCGGCCGAAATGCGATAAGCCCGGCATGCAAAATCGCCTTCCCGGTTCAATAGCCGGAAAAGCTTGATCTCAATGGGGCCGTCTCTTAACGAGTTTGGCAGGCGGGCGCAATAGCTTGGCGCAGCAGGCGCCAATAAACCTTCATTTAAAAGTCAACTTTTAAGCTCGACCAGAACTTATCGAAGATGCCGCCTTCTTTGGAGATGTTTTCCTTGTTGACGATGGTGACGACCAAGACGCCGCCGCTGGGCTTGCCAGCCGCGACCACCTCATATTCCATGACATCGCTTTCCGTCGTGGTTTCGGCTTTGACGCCTTTCAGCGCGTGGCTGTCCGGAAGGGTACGCTGGGTGGCTTCCTTTTTGATCTTGGCGCCGGCGCTGACGCTTTCCTGCACCATCTGCTGCAGCACGAAATCCGTAAGGCCGGCGGGATTGAGCCCCTTATATTCCTGAACGATGATCCCGGTGCCGATCGGCGTCATCAATGCATATTGCTGCACACCGCTGCCAAGATCGGTCCTGGCGACGGAAAACTTGCCGTCGTGATCGAAGGAGAACTTGCCGCCGGAAAAGGTCACGGTTTCGCTCCGCTGCAACTCCACCGAAATCTTGCGACCATCTTTCGTGGTAACATCCAGCGCATCGCCGGGATTGATCCCCACTTCGACACCGTCAACGGTCAAACGAAAGCCTTTGCTGTCACCAGCCTCTGCATGGCCGACGGCAAAACAAACCATGGCTATCGTGGCCGCGAGACGGAATGGTTTCATGAGGATTTCCTCCATTGGTCGCAGAATCGGATCGATCCCGATTCTGAATGCCCAGTTGACAGCCCGGGCGATTGATCGGCCATGCAACGCTTGCTTGTCAACCTTGGCTGGCCATGCATGGACATGGAAGAAGACTGCGCGACACTGCCACAGAGCTTGTACCCTTGACATCGGCCTCCGATCGTCCGACTTCACGGATAACAGAAATTATGCCTCGCAATCATGCGAGCGGATTGCACGATACCGACCAAGGAGCGAGCCCATGAGCGAAACGGCGAAAAGCACGATCGACCAGAGCGAAGTGGACCGCTTCTCCGCCATGGCCGCCGAATGGTGGAGCCCGACGGGCAAGTTCAAACCGCTGCACAAATTCAATCCGGTTCGCCTGGCCTATATCCGCGACCGTGCCTGCGAGAATTTCGACCGCGACCCGAAGAGCAGCCGGCCGCTCGAAGGTCTGCGCGTGCTCGATATCGGCTGCGGCGGCGGATTGCTTTCCGAACCGATGGCGCGCATGGGCGCCGAGGTTATCGGCGCCGACCCCTCGGAAAAAAATATCGGCATTGCCTCGACACATGCGAAAGCTTCCGGCGTTCCGGTCGACTATCGCGCCGTGACAGCCGAGCAATTGGCGGAAGCGGGCGAGACTTTCGATATCGTGCTGAACATGGAAGTGGTCGAGCACGTCGCCGACGTGGAGTTTTTCCTTACCACTTGCGCCAAGATGGTGCGCCCCGGCGGGCTGATGTTCGTCGCAACCATCAACCGCACGATGAAGGCTGCGGCGCTTGCCATCTTCGCAGCCGAAAACGTGCTGCGCTGGCTGCCGCGTGGCACGCATCAGTACGAGAAACTCGTTCGTCCGGAAGAGATCGAGAAGCCGCTTACTGCCGATGGGCTTGAGATCATCGCCCGCACCGGCGTGTTCTATTCGCCGCTGCAGGATCGTTGGAATCTGTCGAAAGACATGGACGTCAATTACATGATGCTGGCGAAACGGGCAAAATACAGCTGAAGGCGCGCAGTCGGTCGAGACGGATCCCTAGATCTTCAAGGTCAGCACATGCGCCAGCAGGTCGCTCTGGCCTTGTGCGTTGAGCGCGACAATATCCTTGACCCTGCCTCGGTCGACGTCGACTGAATTGCCATCAGGCCCGAAGGGCTGCTTGAACGTGAAGGCGGCGGCGCTCGCTCCGTGATCGTGAAGATATTCGAGCCGCTCCGCACCGTCCCTCCATTGCGGAACGGCGCCTGCATCCACCCACCACAGCACCAGCGGCGGCCAGCTTTGCCTGACGTTCCAGTGCCGCGCATGTTTGAGCGCATCGGCATGCACGCCGCTATAGGAAAATGCCATCAGCGTTTCGATATCGGCCCAGAGCGATAGCGACGTTGGCGCGCTGGCAAAGCCACTGCCCTGGATGAAGCGCGGGAAGACATGCTCGCCCCAACAGACAGGGCCGTGCTCTCCAGCATATCCCGAACGGCCGATGAAGCCGTGTGCACGGGCCGCCGCCTCGAAGTTCGCCGCTTCTCGCAGGCGAAATCCTTCGACGACGGGGCTTTCATAGGCTGCGACATGCAGCCCGAAATTATACATAGCGAGGTGTTTGACAGCTTTCGCCGACATCAGTTGATATCGTCAGGCAGCACCGGGATGGCGGCAATCTCTATACCCTCTTCAACGAGGGCTTGCGCCTCATCCGGCGTTGCCTTGCCGATGATCCCGCGGGCATCCGCCTCGCCATAGTGGATCTTGCGGGCTTCCTCCGGGAATTTTGCGCCGACATCTTCCGAATTGGCCTTGATGGTGTCGACCGCTTCCTTCAGCTTGACCATAGCTTCCTTGCGGGCGGCATCCATGGCGAGCGTCTGCATCTCATCCTTCTTGCGCGCCGTCGAAACGGAGGGCGCCATCAGCAGCTTGGAAATCGCCGCCGAATTGCAGACAGGACACGTCAGAAAGCCGCTAGCGACCTGCCGGTCGAAATCGGCACTTTCGGAAAACCAGCCCTCGAACTCATGGGCATTGTCACAGCTAAGCGAATAACGGATCAAGCGGCGACGCCTCCAGACGCCTGTGTTGCGATCTTCTCCAACGAAAATTCGCGTGCATTCTTCAGGTTCGGGATCTTATCATGGGCTGCCTTCACAGCAGCAACATCGATTTCGGCCACAATCACAGCCTCACCCGTGCCGCCTGCCGAGGCAAGCACCGTGCCCCACGGATCGATGATCATCGAGTGGCCGAAGGTCTCGCGTCCGTCTTCGTGCTTGCCGGCCTGCGCGGCAGCGATGACGAACATGCCGTTTTCAATCGCGCGGGCGCGCAGCAGGATTTCCCAATGCGCCTCGCCCGTCTGACGAGTGAAGGCGGCTGGAACCGTCATCACCTCGGCGCCGGCAACAGCCTGTGCGCGGAAGAGCTGCGGAAAGCGCACGTCGTAGCAGATGGAGAAGCCCAGTTCGGCAAAGGGCAGCGACGTGATGCGTGCCTCAGATCCGGGCCGATAGACGGCGCTTTCGCGCCAGCTCTCGCCATTGTCGAGATCGACATCGAACATATGGATCTTGTCGTATCGGTTGATGAGCTTGCCATCGGGACCGAAGAGAAAGCCGCGGTTGGCGATCTTGCCATCGTCGAGCGCAATGGCGGTCGAGCCGATATGAAGATATATGCCGAGCTCCTTCGCAAGCTCCGCTGCAGTCTTGACGATGATATCGCCCGCTTCATCGCGTAAGACCGCGCGCAGGCCCGGACGATCTTTCTGCACCGCGCCGGTCATCTCCGGGGTCTGCACGTAGACGGCGCCCTGCGAAGCGGCGTCGCGCACCAGACGCGCCATGTCGGCGGCATTTTTCACCGGATCGACACCGGAACACATCTGAATGGCGGCAGCTTTGAAACTCATCGTCGTCTCCCTAAAGCATGTCGCGCAAAAGTGCTGATCGGTTTTGCGACAACCACATGCGCAAGAACAAAAATCTGAAGCGCGAGGAGCGAATCTGAGAGATCGCGACGCGCTTCAGCAGAAGTAGCTCAGGCTGCCAGCATCGGATCGAGCTTGCCGGCCCGGTCGAGCGCATGGATATCGTCACAGCCGCCGACGTGCTCGTCGTTGATGAAGATCTGCGGAAAGGTCGACGCACCGTTCGCCCTAGCAATCATCTCCTGCCGCTTCTCGGGCGCATGGGTCGCATTATACTCGACATAGTCGACGCCCTTGGATTCGAGCAGAGATTTCGCACGAGCGCAGTAACCGCAGAACTCACGCGTATAAATAACGACAGATGCCATGATCCACTCCGGAATAACTAAGCTTTGCCGTCATATAAGATGACCGACGACCCTTGCAAAGGTCAAAACCGTGACATCGGCGGCACCTGCTTTCTTCAAGGCCCGCGTCGCCGCGGCAACCGTGGCGCCGGTGGTGTAGACATCATCCACCAGCACGATGCGCCGGCCGAAGACATCGGCCACCCGATGCTCGGAAACGGCGAATGCCCCGCGCACATTGTCCTGCCGTGCCTTGGCGCCAAGGCCCACCTGCTGGCTTGTGCGCTTGACCCGCAGCAGCGTTGCAGCAAGAAGCGGCTTGCCCGAAAGATGCGCGACATGCCGTGCCAGTTCTGCCGCCTGATTGTACTTGCGCGAGAACAGTCGTGCCCGATGCAAAGGCACAGGAACGATCGCGTCGCATCCAGCGACGGTGCCGTCGCTGGCGCGCAGCATCCATCCTGCCATCATTGGCGCGAGATCGGTGCGGTCGCGATATTTCAGGCTGAGCACGAGATCGCGCACGATACCATCATGGACGGCCGCAGAGCGCAGCCGGTCGAAGACAGGCGGATCGGCGATCGCTTCGGCGCTGAGAATGCCGGCGCCGAGATCATGGGAAAAAGGGCTGCCGAGAATCTCGCAATAGGGCCGCTCGATGAAGCGGATCTCCGACCAGCAGACGGGACAAAGGCCACGATGCGCGCCAACCGAGACGCCGCAGCCGGGACAGGCGGGCGGATAGACCAGATCGGCGAGTGCCACCCATGGTCTTTTCAGGCCAGCGGTCACCATAGACAGCGTGAATTCGCGCCCCATCATCCCCATATGCCCATTGCACCTGTTGGATTGACACTAGCTTTTTCAAGCAGGCTTTGCGAAGGAAAACACGCGGGCCGCCAAGCCCCACTGAAATAAACTATTGCAGGAAAAGCCCATGGAAATCGTCTTCGACCAAGCGCTGCTCGCGGCCCGGAAGCGCCGGGCATTGAGGCAAGGTGATCCAAAGGCCGCCTTCCTGCTCGATATTGCTGCCGGCGAACTGGCGGAGCGGCTGGCCGTGACCGAACGTCATTTCGACGAAGCGGTCGAACTTCACGGCGCGACCGGCGTTGCGGCGCGACTGGCGCTTGCAACCGGCAAGATCGGCCATCTTCGCAGGATCGAGAATGAGCCGGGCTTTGCCGCACCTGGCGAAACAATCACAGAAGCGCCTATCGAGGAGTTGCCGCTTGAAGCGGAGTCGGTCAACCTTGTTCTCTCGCCCCTCAACCTGCATGTCACCAACGATACACCGGGCGTGTTCATTCAGGTTCGTCGGGCGCTGAAGGCAGACGGTCTTTTCCTGGCGGCGATCCCCGGCCTCGGGACCCTGCAGGAATTGCGCGAGGTTTTGCTGGCCGCTGAAATCGAGTTGACCGGGGGCGCCAGCCCGCGCGTGATCCCCTTTGCCGATGTCCGCGATGTCGGCGGCCTGCTGCAGCGGGCCGGTTTTACCCTGCCCGTCATAGACGCTGAGACCTACACGGTGCGTTACGACAATCTGTTTGCCTTGATGCGCGACCTGCGCGCCATGGGGATGAGCAACCCGCTCGCCGAACGCAGCCGCACGCCACTGACGCGCGCCTTCTTCCTGCGCGCCGCCGAACTCTATGCCGAGCGCTATTCGGATGCAGACGGCAGGATACGCGCTACCTTCACGATTATCTATGTGTCGGGATGGACACCGCACGAAAGCCAACAGAAGCCGCTACGGCCCGGCTCGGCAAAGGCGAGACTCGCCGATGCGCTCAAGGTCGAAGAGCACAAGCTGAAGCAATGAAGTATATTTCGCAGAAGGCGGGAGCGCAAAACGCCCCGCATGAACGTCAAGGTTCGTGATCGCTTCTGCTCGTCGCTTCAGTTCTGACTTGCGGACGAGTCCTGAACCGTGTTGGACAGCAGGCTGAACGTGTTCGACAGACTGTTGCTGAACGCGCCGACGCCGCTGATGATCGCAGCCGACATCAGGGCGGCGATCAGCCCATATTCGATGACCGTCGCACCGGTCTTGTCACTGAAAAAACGCCGTACGGCACGCATACGCTCAAAGCTCCCAGCCCCAGCATTGGACATCAACATCTCGTGAATCCGATGCTGTCATGGCATCTGGCAGGCTATGGATATGCACTATTGGCAGCTGCTGTCGGCGCCGTATCCCTGAACGATGCAAACCGAACCCGGCTCATGCTGCAGCACGCTGCGGCGGATCGTATACCGCTTGCCGTTTTCGGTCTGAGGAATTGAACCCGTGGTAATATTATCGAGATCCGGCGCGCTTGCAAGCACGCGAGACTTGGATCTGTCGGAGAGCATCGGCGTCAGAATAAGCGAAAGCGCTACCGCCGCCGTACCGAACAGCAGAGCGATATTCAACGCGCCCGTCTTGCGCGACGTGGAATAGGACTGCTCTTTTTCCTGAACAGCTTTCCAGAAATCGTCGTCCATTATGTCAAGCCTTCTTTAACGCACCCAACAACCCGCTTGATTGAGAGCATTGAATGCCAGAAGGTCATAAATGATCCCTTAATATCCACATGCAAATTAATGAGACGTAAAATTCCGGGACACCGCCTGATTCGGCTTATGCGGCTGATTTCAAATAGCTAATTTTCGTTAACCATACTTACTGTGTCTTGCCGTTAAGCACACGAAACGTTGGCGCGGCGAGATCAAGAAAGATGCAACGCATCAGCAAGCACCAAATCTCTTCTGCGGCAACACGCAATAGAACAGGTGGGTGCATCAAACACCAATAAATTGAGATTGACGCCCTTCCGCCTTGATGCAACTTATGAGGAAATATCGTCACCCTGAGTTGCAGAGAGACTAATATATGGTAGCACTGTTTAAAGCTGTCGGCGGCCTCGTCATGGCTCTAGCCATCGCGATCCCGATCTTGATGCTCTTCATCGGAGGCATCCAAGGTTTTACCGCTGGGGTGATCGCCGCCCTCGTATACGCCTTTTGGGGCGCCGTGATTTTTGCCTTTGGGCTCATGCTCGAGCATTTGGAGGCAATTCGCTACAATTCCGTCAGGCAGTCGGAGATGCTGACAGAGCTGCTGCGCAGAGCGCCAAAGGCAGATCCATCGGGCAGAAACCCGACAGCCGGCAGCCTCGATCAGCTCGAGAAATCGACGTTCCGCTTTAAGGATATCTGACCTTAAAGCAGATCCTGCAGGAAAGGGATTAGCGGCTCATCTGCCGGCGGCATCGGATAGTCGCGCAGAGCCTGCGGCCGCACCCATTTGAGCGCCTGCCCTTCCCGGCCATGCGGAATTCCTTCGTAACGCCGGCAGATATAGAGCGGCATCAGCAGATGGAAGGTTTCGTAGGTGTGGCTGGCAAAGGTCAGCGGCGCGAGGCAGGCGATCTTCGTCTGGACGCCGATCTCTTCCTCAAGTTCACGCACCAGTGTCTCTTCCGGCGTTTCGCCGGCTTCGACCTTGCCGCCGGGAAACTCCCAGAGGCCGGCAAGCGACTTGCCCTCGGGGCGCTGCGCCAGAAGAATGCGGCCATCCGTATCGATGAGCGCGCAAGCTGCAACGAGAACGATCTTGCGGCCAGTCTCGCTCATGCTTCCTCCGGGGAACGCCAATAGCAGTAACGATAAACCTCGCGGAATCCGAAGCGGGCATAGAGCGCGATGGCAGGCGCATTGTCGACGCTGACCTGAAGCCAGGCCGTCTTGGCGCTGCGCATACGCGCCCAGCGCAATGCGGACGTCAGGATCTCGGCCCCCAGCCCCTTGCGTCGATGCTGCGCCGAAACGGAAACCGAAAGGATGCCGGCAAGATCATTGTCCTGCACGCAAAGCGTCGTCGCCAACGGGCCAGCTTCCGCATCCTCGATAACGAAAAGCCCTGATGGCGGCTTAATGCTGCTCACCACCTCAGCCAGGGCCGGCTTCAGGGCAGGATCGGCTTCATCGACAATAAGGCTGGCGTCCACAAAGCGGCCGACATCATGGCTGGGCAGATGGTCCAGCATATCGGGCAATTCGAGATCGACGAGGTCAGCGGTCATGACAAGCGTTTCGTCGAAGCATGTCCAACGGCGCTCCCGCAAAAGGTCGATCAGCTGCTGCGAGGCCAGCGGCGTCTCGCGCACCACCATCGGCCTGCCATAGGCTTCGAACTTGCGCTGCGCCTTGCGCAACCGTATCTCGAGGTCGCGATGATCGGAGGGGTCGAGCGGCACGACGGAATTGAGCCGCTTCGATGGGTGGCCCGCCGTCAGCCGAACCTGCCAGCTGCCGTCATACTGCACGGAGGAGGCAGGCCACGCCCGGAAGCCAACGGCTTCGAGCCTGCGCACCAGCGGCAGCTTGTTTATCGTGGACTGCGCATGCATCGGTTCGGTATCAGCTCCGGTAGTCACCATTGATGGCAACATATTCCTTGGTGAGGTCGCAGGTCCAGACTGTCGCACGACCATTGCCGAGGCCGAGATCGACCTTTACCGGAATATCCTGCTGCTTCATGACGTTGGACGCAGCTTCCTCGGAGTAGGAGGCATCGCGCTCGCCATTGACGGCCACGCGGACGTCACCGAACCAGATGGCAAGCTTGTCGCGATCCGCCATCTCGCCGGCCTTGCCGACGGCCATGACGATACGGCCCCAGTTGGCGTCCTCACCGGCAGCTGCGGTCTTGACCAGCGGCGAATTGGCGATCGAAAGGGCGATGCGCTTGGCAGCAGCATCGTTTTCGGCGCCCGTCACTGTGATTTCGAGCATCTTGGTCGCGCCTTCGCCATCGCGAACGACCTGAATGGCGAGATCCTTGAGGAGATCGTTGAGCGCGGCACGGAAGCCGGCAAGCTTGGGATCGTCGGCACGATCGATATGCGCCTGACCGTCAACTGCTGCAGCACCGGTTGCGAACAGCATCAGCGTATCGGAGGTCGACGTATCGCTATCAACGGTCATGGAGTTGAAGCTCGGGCCAACACCGTCGGACAGAAGCGACTGAAGAGCGGCAGAGGAAATATCGGCATCCGTGACCACGAACGACAGCATCGTCGCCATGTCCGGCGCGATCATGCCGGCACCCTTGGCGATGCCGTTGATGGTAACCTTGACGCCGCCGATCTCGGCGCTGCGCGTCGCGACCTTCGGATAGGTGTCCGTGGTCATGATCGCCTTGGCGGCTTCGAACCAGAAATCGTTGACGGCATCCTTGGCCATCGTGTCGAGCACACCGGCAAACTTGGTTGCATCCAGGGGCTCGCCAATAACGCCGGTGGAAGCGAGGTAAACTTCGTTTTCACCGCAGCCGACGGCTGCAGCCGCGGACTTCGCGGTGAGCTCGGTCGCCTGCCGACCCTTCAGGCCGGTAAACGCATTGGCATTGCCGGAATTGACGACGACGGCACGGGCGCTGCCATGAGCGAGGTTCGCCCGGCAGAAATCGACCGGAGCCGAAGGGCACTTCGAACGCGTGAAGACGCCGGCAACAGCTGCGGGCTTATCGAAAACCATCAGCAGGACGTCCGTCCGGTTCTTGTACTTGATGCCGGCGGATGCCGTAGTCATGCGCACGCCGCGAAGAGCGGGCATGGAAACGAAGGTCTGGGGAGCGAGCGGAGAAACGGAACCGGACATGAGAGCCACCTGAAAGAGCATGGTGCCGAAAAGTGTAGTCGGTTTTCGGATTACATCATGCTCTGCTTCTTAGATTCTGGAGCGGATTCAGATTTTAGCTCGATGCGACCTAAAATCATCCGGCTCCAGTGAAAGGCCCGGAAAATCCGGGCCTTGAGGATCCTGCTTACGATTGCTTACTGCTGCGGCTGGGCGTCAGGCGCGATGGCGTCATCGGCCGGGGCCGCATCCTGCTGCTTCTGCGCATCTTCGTATGCCTTGCTGAGTGCCGGGTCGCTGATGGAAACCTTGGCGTCCTGCTTGGCCTTGTTCAGCAGCTCAAGATACTTGTCGCGCATGACGAGCTGACGAACCTGATCCTTGACCTGATCGAACGGCGGAGGAGGAGCGTTGCGCTTGTCCTCGACCTTGATCACGTGCCAGCCGAAATCGGTCTTGACCGGGGTCTTGGTGTAGGTGCCGACCGGAAGTGCGAAAGCAGCGTCTTCGAATTCCTTGACCATGCGGCCATGGCCGAAGTAGCCGAGATCGCCGCCGTCAGCCTTGTTCGGGTCGGTGGACTTTTCCTTGGCAAGCGCAGCAAAATCCTTGCCGGCGTCAAGTTCCTTGATGATCGCCTTGGCTTCGTCCTCGGTCTTTACGAGGATATGGCGGGCGTGAACTTCTTCCTGCTTCGGAAGTGCGGCGATTTCCTTGTCGTAGCGAGCCTTGACTTCGTCATCCTTGATGGCGTCGGCAACATGCGCCTTGAAATAGGCATTGTGCAACTCGCGATCACGCAGGTAGGCCATGTGGGCCTGGAAGTCCGGCGTCTGGTCGAGCTTTTCCGCCGCGGCCTTCTGCGACAGCAGCTTCACGTCGATCGAAGCGGAAAGCGCCGCGACCTTCTTCTGGTCGTCTGGAAGCTGGCCGAGCTGCGGATCGAGATTGGCGATCGCCAGATCGAGTTCGGACTGATGGATTTCGACATCGCCAACCTTGGCGACGACGGGATCCTTGGCGTCAGCCGCGAAAACCGGCGCCTGGAAGGTAATGATTGTTGCGAAAGCAACCGCAGCAAGTTTGTTGTACTTCAACATAAAATAACCCTTCGGTGATCTCGACCGGCTCGACAGATGGGAATCCGGCGTAAAAAAGCCTTCAGCAGGAGAATGTGGCCTTTGTGTATCGGCCAAATCCCGTTGACATCAATCGACCCCCCTCTTATCTGTCACGCAACCTCGCGTCCAGAACAGTTTCCGGCCGTTTTGTGCTATACTCCCGTTTTTTTGGGAGTGGATAAAGCAACGAACGGCCGGATGAAATCTCAGAAAGGACCAGTCACATGGTCAGCCTAGGTGGAATTGCCCGCAAGTTGTTCGGCTCGTCCAACGACCGTCGCGTCAAGTCGTTCCAGCCGAATGTCGATGCCATCAATGCACTCGAACAGCAGATGCGTGCGCTGTCCGATGAGGCGTTGGCCGCCAAGACGGTTGAATTCCGCCAGCAGTTGGCCGATGGCAAGACGCTCGACGATCTCCTCGTGCCCGCCTTTGCGGTGGCACGCGAGGCATCGCGCCGTGTTCTCGGCATGCGACCTTTTGACGTACAGCTCATCGGCGGCATGATCCTTCATTCCAATGCGATCGCGGAAATGAAGACCGGCGAAGGCAAGACGCTCGTCGGTACGCTGCCGGTCTATCTGAACGCGCTGGCCGGCAAGGGCGTGCACGTCGTCACGGTCAACGATTACCTGGCGCAGCGCGACAGCGCCACCATGGGTCGCCTCTACAGCTTCCTCGGGCTGACCACGGGTGTCATCATCCATGGCCTGTCTGATGAAGAGCGGCGCGACGCCTATGCCTGTGACATCACCTACGGCACCAACAACGAGCTCGGCTTCGATTATCTTCGCGACAATATGAAGTATGATCGCGGACAGATGGTTCAGCGCGGCCACAGCTTCGCCATCGTCGACGAAGTGGACTCGATCCTCATCGACGAAGCGCGTACGCCGCTGATCATTTCAGGCCCGCTCGACGACCGCTCCGATCTCTACACCACGATCGATGCCTTCATTCCGCGCCTTGCGAAGGAAGACTACGAGATCGACGAAAAGCAGCGCTCGGCCAACTTCTCCGAAGAAGGCACCGAGAAGCTGGAAAACATGCTGGGCGAAGCCGGCCTGCTGAAGGGTGAATCGCTCTACGACGTCGAGAACGTCGCGATCGTCCATCACATCAACAACGCGCTCAAGGCCCACAAGCTCTTCCAGCGCGACAAGGATTACATCGTCCGCAACGGCGAAGTCGTCATCATCGATGAGTTCACCGGCCGCATGATGCCGGGCCGTCGCTATTCGGACGGCCAGCACCAGGCTCTGGAAGCCAAGGAGCGGGTGCAGATCCAGCCGGAAAACCAGACGCTGGCGCAAATCACCTTCCAGAACTACTTCCGCATGTACGACAAGCTCGCCGGCATGACCGGTACGGCCTCGACGGAAGCGGAAGAATTCGGCAACATCTACGGCCTCGACGTCGTCGAAGTGCCGACCAACCTGCCGATCAAGCGTATCGACGAGGACGACGAGGTCTATCGTACGCATGAAGAGAAATACAAGGCGATTATCGCCGAGATTCTGGATGCGCATAAGCGCGGCCAGCCGGTGCTCGTCGGCACGACGTCGATCGAAAAATCGGAACTTCTTGCCGACCTCATGCGCAAGCAGGGTTTCAACGATTTTCAGGTTCTGAACGCCCGCTACCACGAACAGGAAGCCTATATCGTCGCCCAGGCCGGTGTCCCCGGCACCGTGACGATCGCCACCAACATGGCCGGCCGCGGCACCGACATCCAGCTCGGCGGCAACCTCGACATGCGGGTCGAACGCGACCTGCACGATGTCGAGCCCGGTCCGGAGCGTGATGCCGCAATCGCCAGGATTATCGAGGAGATCAAGGAGCTCAAGCAAAAGTCGCTTGCCGCCGGCGGTCTCTACGTCATCGCCAGCGAGCGCCACGAAAGCCGCCGTATCGATAACCAGCTCCGTGGCCGTTCCGGCCGTCAGGGTGACCCCGGTCGCTCGAAATTCTACCTGTCGCTCCAGGACGACCTGATGCGCATCTTCGGCTCCGACCGTATGGACGGCATGCTGCAGAAGCTCGGCCTCAAGGAAGGCGAGGCCATCGTCCATCCCTGGATCAACAAGGCTCTGGAACGCGCTCAGAAGAAGGTCGAAGCCCGCAACTTCGACATCCGCAAGAATGTTCTCAAGTACGACGACGTGTTGAACGACCAGCGCAAGGTCATCTTCGAACAACGCGTCGAACTGATGGATGCGACCGATCTTACCGAAACCATTGGCGACATGCGCCACGACGTCATCGAGGATCTGGTTTCCAAACACATTCCCGAGCGCGCCTATGCCGAACAATGGGATGCCGATGGCCTGAAGGCCGGCGTTGCCAATTTCTTCGACCTCGACATGCCCGTGCACGACTGGGTCAAGGAAGAAGGCATTGCCGAAGACGACATCCGTGACCGCCTGACGGAAGCCGCCGACAAGGCTGCAACCGAAAAGGCCGAGCGCTTCGGCCCTGAAATCATGACCTATGTCGAGCGTTCCATCGTCCTGCAGACACTGGACAATCTCTGGCGCGAGCATATCGTCAATCTCGACCATCTGCGCTCGGTGATCGGTTTCCGCGGCTACGCACAGCGCGACCCGCTGCAGGAATACAAGGCGGAAGCTTTCGAGCTGTTCCAGTCCCTGTTGAACAACCTGCGCCAGGCCGTCACCGCCCAGCTTTCGCGCGTCGAACTCGTACATCAGCCGTCTGAGCCGGAAACCCCGCCGATGCAGGGCCGTCATATCGACGCGACGACGGGCGAAGACGAATTCGCTCCTCTTGGCCTGACAAGTGAAAACTTCGTCCCGCCGGAAAACCGTGATCCGCGCAACCCGGCAACCTGGGGTCGCGTCGGCCGCAACGAAGCCTGCCCTTGCGGCTCCGGCAAGAAATACAAGCATTGCCACGGCGCCTTCGAAAGCACCGAAGTCGTCTAAGGCTCGGTTCCTTTCGAAGAATCAAAGAGATGCCGCCTTTCGGGCGGCATTTTTCGTTTTTGTGGACCGCCCCTTGCCATGTTGCTTTCGAAAGAACGAAAGAACCTATTCTTAACCCTCCTCTGCCAAGACTATCGCGAGGTTCGGATCATATTTAAAGTATTGCGTGTTGATCATGGCGGTCTTTCAAACAGCGGAGAAAATGCTGCCGTCCGCATTGCGGGCTGTAGCGGCGCCATATCTGCGTAAACTTGCCATCGTCCTTACAAGCCGCGACGAGAAGGCCGTTTCGCAGCGCATGGCGCTGATCGCCTTCACCATCCGCATCGCCGGCGCGGCCCTCGCCTTTCTGTCGCAGATCATCCTCGCCCGCCTGATGGGCCGGTTCGACTATGGCGTCTTCGTCTTCGTCTGGGTGTTGATGATCCTGTTCGGCAACCTCGCCTGTCTCGGCTTCCCGACCGCCATCATCCGTTTCCTGCCGCTATACGACGCAAGCGGCAATCATGCTGCCCTGCGCGGCCTGAACACCACGGCACGCCTGTTCGTCGTCGCGCTGTCCGGCACGCTGGCACTACTTGGAGCCGCACTGGTCTATGCCCTGCGCGGCACGATCGAGCACTATTATCTCATGCCGATCCTGCTTGGCCTCATTGCCGTGCCGATGATTGCGCTTGGGGACGTGCTCGACGGCACGGCCCGCGCCAAGCATTGGCCGATCATGGCATTGAGCCCGACCTTCCTCATCCGCCCGTCGCTGATCCTGCTGTTCATGGTCGCCGCCGTCCTTGCCGGCGCGCCGCGCGATGCCGTGACAGCCATGATGGCGGCGCTTGCAGGCGCTTTTACCAGCGTCCTGCTCCAATACCTCGCCGTTACGTTCCGCTTGCGCGGCCACTATCCGACCGGTGCAAGGACGATCGAGTTCAAGGCGTGGCTGACCGTCGCCTTCCCGATATTCCTGGTCGAAGGCGTCGGCTACCTCTTTACCAATTCCGATGTCATCGTTGTCGGGATCTTCCTCGATCCCGGTGAGGTCGCCGTCTATTTCGCCGCCGCCAAGACCATGGCCCTGGTGCATTTCGTCTATTTCGCGGTCAAGGCTGCCATTGGCCCGCGCTTCGCCAGCATCCTCGCCGAGAGAGACCAGGCAAAACTGGCCGCCTTCGCCACCGAGGCTACTCGCTGGACCTTCTTTCCGGCCCTCGCCATCGGCCTCGCGGTCTTGGCCGCAGGGCAGCTGCTGCTGTCGCTTTTCGGCTCTGCCTTCACGGAAGGGCAGATCGTCATGGCCATCCTTCTCGCCGGCATTCTTGCGAAAGCCCTGGTCGGTCCAGCCGAGGTGTTGTTGACCATGGCCGACAAGCAGATGATCTGCGTCTATCTCTATGCCGCCGCGCTCGTCGCCAATATCGGCCTGAACGTCATCCTGATCCCGCATTTCGGCATCGAAGGCGCGGCCATGGCTGGAGCCGCTGCCATGACGCTCGAAGCCTTGCTCCTCCACATTGCCGTGCGCAAAACGCTCGGCATCACATTGTTCGCCCTTATTCGCCGCCCAGCGGTGCCACCGACAACACACGGGGCCACCTGAATCATGACGCGCCCTCCTTATACCCAAACGACCGACAGCCAGGTCAATGCCCTCACGCATACGCTTGCAGCGCTGCACTTCGACACGCCGAAGGCCGAAGCCAGGGTCGAGGTCGGCCGCTCCGGCCGCGAGCTTTGCCTCTATCCCGGCAAGCTCGGCTACGAGCTGCAGGACGAACTGGATTTTCTGTCCAATCGCGCCATGGAGCCGAACATCTTCTTCTCCGGCCGTTTCCTGGCGCCCGCCATGCCGCGTCTGGAAGACCGCCAGGTCCGTCTGGCCCTGATGCGCGACAATAGCAGCACCCGCAGCCGTATCCGCCTGCTGATGCCGTTTACGGTCGACAAGCCGGGCTTTGCGATCGGCCCCTCGATCATTCGCGTCTGGTCCAACTCCTTTGGTCCTCTCGGCACGCCGCTTGTCGATGCCGAGGATGCAGGAGAAACGCTCGACAATCTCCTCGAAGGGCTTGCACGACCTGAGTTGCGCCTGCCGACGGCACTGGTTTTTCCGGATCTCCGCTTGAACGGCCGCTTTGCGCAGATGGCCAAGGTCGTGGCCATCGGCCGCAACCTGCCATTCGCCGTTGCAAACCCCTTCCAGCGTCCTATGCTCGACAGCAACGAGGATGCTATCGCTTACCTGAAGCGGACCATTTCCAATGCCCATCTGCGCGAAATGCGCCGGCAATGGCGGCAGCTGGAGAGTCAGGGCGACGTCTCCTACAACGTCGCGCGCCAAGCCCGAGACGTTCACCTCCGCATGGAGGAATTCCTGGCGCTGGAGGCAAGTGGGTGGAAAGGCAAGAAGCGCACGGCTCTGGTCACGGACCGCCACCACGCCGCCTTCGCCCGCGAAGCCATTTCCAATCTCGCGGCCATCGACGCCGTTCGTATTCACACGATCGATCTGAACGGCAAGGCCATCGCCTCGATGATCGTGCTGATCATGGGCGGTGAGGCCTACACCTGGAAGACGGCCTATGACGAGGCCTATGCCCGCTATTCGCCGGGCAAGCTTCTGATGGGAGAATTGACGGAATGGCACCTCGACGACGCCAACGTCGTCCGTTCCGATTCCTGCGCCATCGCGGATCATCCGATCATGAGCCGCTTCTGGCACGAGCGTGAGGACATGGGCACGCTGATCATCGGCCTGACGCCGAACGGCGACCGCGATATCAGACAGATCACCACGCAGCTGCACATGTACCGCAGCACCCGCAACATGGCGAAGCTGCTGCGCGAAAAGATCCTTTCGCTGACGAAGCGCTAGCTCTCCGCGTGCAGGGTTTCTTCGGTCGCCCGCTCGCGCAGCAGGCGGCGGATGACCTTGCCCGAAGTCGTCAATGGCAATGCATCGACGAATTCGATTTCGCGCGGATATTCATGCATCGAGAGCCGCGTTTTCACCCAATCGCGGATTTCGACGGCCAATGCTTCGCTTGCTTCGCGACCGGGCACGAGAACGACATAGGCCTTGACGATTTCCGTTCGCACCGCATCCGGCTTGCCGACCGCCGCGGCAAGCTGCACCGCCGGATGGCCGCCAAGGCAGTCTTCGATCTCACTCGGTCCGATGCGATAGCCGGATGAGGTGATGACATCGTCATCGCGGCCAACGAAAGAGATATAGCCATCCGCATCCTGCCGGCCGATATCGCCGGTCAACAGCCAATCATTGGCGAATTTCGCCTCTGTTGCCGCCTGGTTCTGCCAATAGCCGAGGAACATCACCGGATCGGGCCGCTTGATGGCAATCTGCCCGCTCTCCCCGATGGGCACTTCGAAACCGTCGGCATCGACGATCGCAACACGATGACCGGGCGCCGCTTTCCCCGTTGCTCCACCGCGGCTGACACCGAAGGCTTCGCTGGAGGCCAGCACGAAATTGCATTCCGTCTGGCCAAAGAACTCGTTGACGCTGACACCGAGCGCCGATCGCGCCCATTCGAAGGTTTCGCGGCCGAGCGCTTCGCCTGCCGAGCCGATGGTGCGGAGCTTGAGGTCGTAGCGGGCTCGCGGGTTGTCGATGGCTTTCAGCAACCGCAGTGCCGTCGGCGGGATGAAGGCATTGCGCACCTCCATTTCGGCCATGATGCGGAAGGCCATGTGCGGATCAAACTTCTGCGCCGGCGAAGATATGACGGGAACGCCAAGCATCAAGCTCGGCAGAAGCGCATTCAGAAGGCCACCGGCCCAAGCCCAGTCCGATGGCGTCCAGAGCCGGTCACCGGCCTTCGGAAAGCCTTCATGGGCAAACTGCATGCCCGGAATATGCCCCGGCAGCACTCGATGGCCGTGCAATGCGCCTTTGGGTGGCCCGGTCGTGCCCGAAGTGAAAATCATCAACGCCGGATCGTCAGGGCCGGTATCCGCCACCTCGAAAAGGGACGGGTATGCCGCTACCAGATCGGCAAAGCCGGACACGCCATCTTCCGCACCGTCGATGCTGATAACCTGCGTCAGCTTCGGCAGCCGGTCTCTGATCGGACGCAGCCGCTCGAGACCGAAACGGTTGGTGACGATGGCTGATGCCCCCGCCGCCTGCAGCCGGTATTCCAACGCCTCCGCACCGAACAGCAAGGCCAGCGGCAGTGCGATCGCTCCCATCTTGTAGATCGCCACATGCGCGACGACCGTCTCGAAGCTTTGCGGCAGCAGCAGCGCCACGCGATCTCCCCGACGCACGCCAAGCGCCGTGAGCGCATTTGCGAAAGATGCAGAACCGTCCCGCAACTTCCCATAGGTCATGGAAAAGTGATTGCCGTCCGGATTGAAATGCTGGAGGCAGACCCGATCGGGGTCACGTTCCGCCCAGGCATCGCAAACAGCATGTCCTATGTTGAATTTCGCCGGAATCTCCCAACGAAAGTCACGATAGAGGGCTTCATAAGTATCTCGCGGGGGCAATTTCATGCGGAATTCCAAAAATGGTGCAGCGCAGCTAACACC
>NZ_JAELTU010001056.1 GCF_016429015.1 Rhizobium sp. ASV20 | reverse complement strand
CCCCCCCCCCCCCCCCCCCCCCCCCCCCCCCCCCCCCCCCCCCCCCCCCTTTTTAATGATACGGCGACCACCGCGCTCTACACTCCAAGAATTTCGTCGGCAGCGTCAGATGTGTATAAGAGACAGCGCCATGATTGTCGATATCGACATAGCCGAGAATATGCGCGGCGGTGCGTCCGCCGGGATAGAAGCGCTTGACCTCTGGCCGGAAGCCGATGGCCGGAATGCCGAGAGCCAGGATCTCGCTTTGCTG
>NZ_JAELTU010000156.1 GCF_016429015.1 Rhizobium sp. ASV20 | reverse complement strand
CACCCGGCGCGGCGCTGCATGACTTTGCTGTGGCAATAGGCGCGCCAACGGCCCTCAAAGACATCGGATTGCCTGAGGCGGACCTCGACCGTGCCGCCGAGATTGCGACGGCCAATCCCTATTGGAATCCGCGGGAAGTGACGCGATCCGATATCCGCCGGTTACTGGCGGCGGCGTGGCGAGGAGATGCTCCGGCGACCTGATTGCAGAGCGCCGAAAATATCGAATACGGGAGGAAGACATGAGCCAATCAACAACGTCATCGCCAGCTGGGCGCCGACAAGTCGCTGTCATCGGATGCGGACCTGCGGGCCTCGTCGCCGCTTCGCTTCTTGGCCAGGCCGGTCATCAGGTCATCGTCATCGAGCGCTGGCCCGAGCCCTACGGCCTGCCCCGCCTCAGCCATATCGACGGCGAGACGGCGCGCCTTGTGGCCTCGGCCGGCAACATCGATCACGCGCTTCGCGATGCAAAGGCGATCGATACCTATCACTACCTCGACGATCAGGGGAACGTCCTGATCGATCTCGACTGGAAGGGGAGACAATCCGGCTTTCCTGCTCATATCTCGATCTTCCAGCCGGAGATCGAGGATTCAATCTATGCCCGTGCGGAGTCGCTGCCGAACGTCGAATTCCTGCGTGGCTGGGAGGTTTCGAAGCTTGAGCAAGAGGACGACAAAGTCGTTCTGGAAGCCCGACCATGGGACGGGTCGTGGAAGCCGGTGTCCGGCGACGGTGAGAAGGTCCGCAATATCGAGGTGGACTATGTCATCGGCGCCGACGGCGCCAACAGCTTCACGCGCCGCGCGCTCGGCGTGGAGCGTCATCAATATGGTCATCACGAACGCTGGCTGAACCTCGATTCGGAATATGTCAAAGATCTGGGAGAGCGCTTTGCCATCACATCGATCTACTGCGATCCGGCACGCGCGCACATGTACATGCCGATCGGCAAATCGCGCGTGCGGTTCGAGATGCGTGTGCTGCCAGGTGAGGAAACCAGTTATTGGGAAGACATCAAGAACGGGCTCGCCTGGCTCCGCGACCAGCACGGCATCGGACTGGATGAGATCAGGCCAATCCGCAATGTCGTCTACACATTCGATCCGGCAATCACCAAGAGCTGGAAAGAGGGGCGCGTCATGCTTGTCGGCGATGCTGCCCACACGATGATGCCCTATATGGGCCAGGGCGCCTGTTCGGCCATCCGCGACAGCGCCAACCTGGCCTGGAAGCTCGACCTCGTCCTTCAGGGCAAGGCTGGCCTGGAGCTTCTGGACACTTACGAGGCGGAAAGACGCCCGCACGTCACACAGATCACCGAGATGTCAACCATGCTCGGCAAAGTCGCCAACGAAGACGATCCGCAGAAGGTCGCCGAGCGAAATGCGCTCTTCCTGTCGGGCAAGATGCCGCCACCACCGCCATTTCCCAGGATCGAGACCGGCGTCGTGCACCTCGATGCCGGCAGCGGCCTCCACGCAGCGGCCGGCGCGCCGACGCCCCAGGGCCGCGTGCGATATCACGGACGCGAGGGCATGATGGATGAGGTGGTGGGCCGCGGCTTCATGATCGTCAGCCGGGCCGACATAACCGCCCATCTCGACGCCGACAGCCGGGTCTTCTTCGAGCAGATCGGCGGGCGTTGGATCGTGATAAGCGATGCCGACGCTGCGCTCGAGCATATCGCAGACCTGGATGGCGTACAGCTGGACTTCCTGGATAGAAACGGCCTTGCGGCCTATCTTCGTCGTCCGGATTTTCTGATGTATGGCGCGGTCCGGCAGCTCGGCGACCTGCCCGAGTTGTTGCGCAGCTTGCGCGAGCGCCTGCATTGGCAGGGCGGATCGATATTGCCACGCGAGACGAAGATGGAGGCGCTTGCATGACCGACGATCTCGTCGTCAAGGCAAACCTTGCTCACCAACGGGCCATGCCGATGACCCGCCTTCTGGATTGCGGCATGGACCATGCGGATGCGAGCCGCCTTCATGCCCGCTCGTCGGCAGGAGAACCCTGGGACGTGCTCGCGGAAACCATCGCCACCGAGCGCCTGGCGCAGGCAGATCAAGCTGAGGCCGATGGACGTATCGTCACAGCGGCTGACGCGCGGCAGCGCGGCATCGCAGCGCTGGTTTTCGCCCAGATGGCTTTCAATTTCGACGAACCTCGCAAGGTCGAATTGTACCGCAAGCTTATAGCTGCGTGCCGCCAGCTCGGCCTCATCCTTGATCTACCCTTTGAACGCGTCGAAACGGAATTTTCAGGCAAGCGCCTGATCGGCTGGTTGATGCGACCGGCCATACAGGAGGCACGCGGCACTATCATCCTCTTCGGCGGCCAAAGCGGCTGGGGTGTGGCTTATCTTCCGATTGCCCGGGAACTTGCACGGCGTGGCCTCGCCACGATACTGGCCGAGGGACCTGGCCAGGGCGAGACCCGGATCGAACAGGGGCTCTATCTTCAAGAGGATGTCGAAGCAGCCTTCGGCCGCTGGATCGATTTCATTCTGGCCGATCCCCGGCTTGGCACGCCCGGCATATGGGGGAACAGCTATGGCGGGCTATGGGCTGCCCGAACGGCAAGCAGCGACAGCCGGATCGGCGCCTGCTGCGTCAACGGCTCCTTCGCCCGGCCAGCTATCCTCCCATTCCGCACGGCCTTCGAGCAGAGTGCTGCGATGATAGGCAGCGAAGACCGAACGGTGATCGAGGCAGTGATGGCGAAGTTGCGTTTCGACCCGACGCAACAGCGGATAGCTTGTCCGCTTCTCGTCCTGCATGGTGGTGCGGATCCGCTCGTGACGCTGGAAGACCAGCAGCCGTTCCTCGATGCCGCGACCGGCGAGGCGCTGCTGCACGTCTGGCCCGATGGCGAGCACACGATATACAATCACAGCTTCGAACGAACGGCGCTCGTCGCCGACTGGTTTGCGGCGCGACTTGGCCCAGCGGCATGAGGGAGGAGCAATATATGACCGGTTATTTTACCGAGGAGAACTCCGTCGATGCCGTCAACGGCCGGATGGGGGATGCGGCCTCGCCGCGCGTGCAAAAGGTGATGACTAGCCTGGTTCGTCACTTGCATGATTTCGTCAAGGACGTTGAGTTGACCCAGCAGGAATGGGAACTCGCCATCGACTTTCTCACGCGTACGGGCAAAACCTGCACCGATACGCGGCAGGAGTATATCCTGTTGAGCGATGTGCTTGGCCTTTCCATGCTGGTCGACGCTATCGGCAATCGCCGCCCCGCCGGTGCGACGGAGAACACCGTATTGGGCCCGTTTTACGTACCGGGCGCGCCCATACGAGACATGGGTGACAGCATCAGCCTGGACAGCAAGGGTGAAAGCTGCCTTTTTGAAGGTCGGGTGATCGACCTCGACGGCAACCCCGTCCAAGGTGCGATGATCGACGTGTGGTCGGACAATGCCGACGGATTTTACGACGTGCAACAGCCGGAAATCCAGCCGAAATGGAACAATCGCGGCCGCTTCCTCACCGGCGCCGATGGCAGCTACAGCTTCGTCGGGATCAAGCCGGTTAGCTATCCCATTCCCGACGACGGGCCCGTCGGCGAGCTTCTTGCCGCTCTCAGCCGCCATCCTTACCGTCCAGCTCACATGCATTTCCTGGTGACAGCACCGGGCCATCAAAAGATCGTCACCCATATTTTCACGGGCGGCGATACCTATCTCGCATCCGATGCCGTCTTCGGCGTCAAGTCTTCGCTCATCGCCGACTTCGAGCGCGGTGAAGGTTTAAACACGTGGCACGCCTCTTTCGACTTTGTCATGGTGCCGGAGAACCAGCCGGGCCCGAAAGCACCGAGCGCCGTGGACGGCTGAGATCCGCGGGATGAGATAACTGCTCACCCGACATGCCGCCCAGTCCGCGGGGCCAAATACTCGACGGGCTTACGCTCATCCGCAGGCCCTCCGCGATGACCTCATATGGCAAAGAACAGCCCGACCATCGCGGCAAGGCTTCGAGCTGTTCAACGCGCCCCGGGATTCAAGTCGGCTGCGGTTTCAGCAAAGCGCGATCAATCCGATCGACGTCCATCTCCGTGGATATTCCCGGCCTCTGCCGACATTTTCCATAATGCCGCACCTTCGATAGAGAGCCGCGATCGAAGCCATACACATCCATTGCTGCGCAAGCAGACATAAACTCGTCTGACAGCGTGTCTCGACGATCTCCACCGCTTTGGCGGCGCGTTATGGCCCCGAGGATAGCTATGCCCAGAACTCATTAGTTGCTTCCCAGCTATCATTAACTTTTTGAGGCAGGCGTCTTGACACCCCGCGCTCGATGCAATCTAGTCCAGTTGTCAGACATCTTACATAAGGTGGAACAAGTGTCTGGCATTGGAGGATCTATGAACAATTTCTTGAAAGGTATGGCGATCGCTGCGGCGGCGTTCGCCATGGTATCCGTTGCGCATGCCGGTACAACACTTGATCGCGTCATGTCGAAGAAGAGCATGGTAGTCGCGACGAACAGCGGCTGGCCGCCGCAGAGCTTCCTCGACGACAACAACCAGATGGTTGGATTTGATATCGACGTCTCCAGGGAGATCGGCAAGCGCCTTGGAGTAGAAGTCAGTTTCCAGACGCCGGAATGGGCGACCCTGACTGGCGGTCACTGGCAAGGACGCTATGATGTCGGCATCGGCTCCGTTACGCCCACCAAGTCGCGTGCTCAGGTCATCGACTTTGCTGGCATCTACTACTACAGCCCCTACGTCTACGTCGTTCACAAGGACAGCCCGCTGAAGACAGTTGCTGATCTCAACGGCAAGGTCATCGGTGTCGAGACTGCGACCACCTCGGAAGATTTCATTCGCCGCAACCTGCAGATCGACGCGCCCGGCCTGCCGCCGGTCCAATACAAGGTCGAGCCCGGCGAAGTCCGCACCTTTGCCGACTCCATGCTGCCGTTTGACGACCTGCGCCTCGGCCCGGGTGTACGTCTTGACGCCGTCATTGCTCCGGAACAGACAGCGCAAAACGCCATCAAGAATGGCTATCCGCTGCGCATCATCGCAGGCGAATATGCCTTCCGCGAACCGCTCGTCATCATTGCGGAAAAAGGCGATGCCGAATGGACTGCCAAGCTCGGCGAGATCATCAAGCAGATGAAGGCAGACGGCACGCTCGGGACGCTTACCAAAAAGTGGTATGGCGCCGACTATAGCGTCGACTGATCGCGAATGGGTCGGGGCGGCGTCCTGCCTTGCCCTGACCTGCCTCCTTTCCAGACTCCCTTGAAAGAGCGACCATGTCGTACCCTGATACCTATTATCGTCGGACAGTGACCGAAGCGGGTGGCCGCTCATCGCTGAACAGCTCCATCGAATGCGACACGGTCATTATCGGTGGCGGCCTTGCCGGATTGACAACCGCATTGCAGCTCGCACGCGCCAATTTGGCGGTGGTTGTGCTGGAGGCAGAATCCGTCGGCTTCGGTGCATCCGGCCGCAACGGTGGTTTCGTCAGCGCCGGCTTTGCGACAGACAGTTCCGCAATCGCACGCGTTACCGGCGCCGAGACGGCAAAGGCTATTCACCGTCTGTCGATCGAAGGCGTCGACTTTGTACGCGACACCATCCGGGATCTCAATATCACCGACGCCAAGCCGACGCCCGGCATCATCAGTGCCTTGCGGTATGATGGCGGCGATAGTCTTAAGAGATACGCCGAAGACATGAACCGCGATTTCGGCAGCGACCTCGAATTCATGGACCGCAGTCAGATCCGCACCATTCTGAAATCCAATCGCTATTTTCAGGCGCTGCGCAGCCCCAAATCCTTCCATATCCATCCGTTGAACTATCTGCGGGCAATGGCTCGCGAAATCGAGCGACTTGGCGGGCGCATTTATGAAAATTCGGCGGCAACCAACTGCCAGCTTTCCGGTCCGGAAAAAATCGTGCAAACGGCGAATGGCCAAGTGAAGGCACGGCGGGTCGTGCTGACGACAGGCGGCTATACCGGCCCCTTGGTCGGCAAGCTCAAGCGTTCCTTCCTGCCGATTGCCACCTATGTCATGATCTCTGAGGAAAACCCCGAGCTGATCGCCACGGCAATCGCGACGAGCAGCGCAATTGGCGACAATCGCCGCGCGGGCGACTATTACCGTGTTGTCGATGATGGCAAACGTCTTCTCTGGGGCGGCCGCATCACCACGCGCGCGGCCTCTCCCACGGCATTGGCTCGAGAATTGCGCCGAGAGATGACGGGCACCTATCCGCAACTCTCCGACCTCAAAACCGAACTCGCGTGGTCGGGCCTGATGTCCTATGCCCGTCACCTCATGCCACAAATCGGCGAGATGATGCCAGGCGTCTGGCATTGCACGGCCTTTGGCGGCCATGGCCTCAACACGACGGCGATGGGCGGAAAGATCGTGGCCGAGGGCATTCTTGGACAATCCGATCGCTATCGCCTGTTTCAGCCCTTCGGTCTCGTATGGGCGGGCGGGGTTGCCGGACTTGCGGCCGCGCAGTTCACCTATTGGAAACTGCAGGCACAAGACTGGTGGCGTGAAAGAGCCGCCTAGAGCAACTCCAGGAAAATTGCGCAGCGGTTTTCCGTCCGGAATTGCGAAGAAATAAAGAGTTGGAACGGTTCGGCCTTTCCATGAAAAGCTGAACCGTTCCAGGAAGATCATCAAGGGGAACGATGATGCTTGGAAGACTGATTTTGAACTATCCGGACGCGGCCCGGCGAACCGGTCTGCTTATCATGCTGACGCTGATGACCGCGGCCCTTTATACGCTTGGAATAAGTTCCGCCTGGATCGGCAGGCTTGTACCGATGACGCTGGGTTGGTTGACGGACAGTCCGCAGGCGAGCCGACTCGTCTCGGCCGTGTTCATCTCCCTGATCATAGCCGTCAACATCAAGCTTCTGAGGCTCCTGCCGCGCCGGCAGCAGATCATTGGCGTCTGGATCGAGCTTCTCGTCCTGCTGATGCTCTTCTTTTATACGTTCGACCTCTCCTATGCCTTCATCGCAAAGAAGATCGGCTTCCTGATCTCGCAAGGCGTGGTGACGACGCTTTACATATCCGCGATCTCGATTGTCATCGCCACCGCCATAGCCCTCGCAGGAGCGATCGCGAAGCTCTCGCGGAATGGCGTCGTCTATGGCTTCGCGACGTTTTATACGTCTCTCTTCCGCGGCCTGCCGCTTCTGATGCAGATCTACATCATCTATCTCGGCCTGCCGCAGGTAGGCTATGTCATCAGCGCCATACCGGCCGGCATTCTGGCTCTTTCCCTCTGCTACGGCGCTTATATGACCGAGATTTTCAGGGCCGGCATCGAGAGCATTCCGCGCGGCCAGTCCGAGGGTGCAACGGCTCTCGGTCTCAGCCCGAATCAAACGATGTTCCTGGTGATCCTGCCGCAGGCAATGCGCGTCATCATCCCGCCGACGGGTAATCAGTTCATCGCGATGCTGAAGGACTCATCGCTGGTCTCTGTCGTCGGCGTCTGGGAAATCATGTATCTGGCACGTACCCAGGGCCAGACGGAGTTCCGCCACATCGAAATGCTCATCACGGCGTCGATGATCTACTGGATCCTGTCCATGGCGCTCGAATTTCTTCAGTCCCGCATCGAAGAGCGATTTGGACGCTTCAACGTGCGATAATTTCCAACCACTGGCTCCAGGGCGTTTCCGTCATCTGAAGAACGACGGGAACGCCCCGAGCGCCGCCGCGGTGCCCTTCCGGTTTCCAAACCGGCTTGGACACCATATGCCTTTCGCGTGTGTTAGAGCGGCATTGGTTGCTGCGGGAAACCGCCGACATGGGTGCAGGTGGCTGCCGCGCAGTCGCGTCCGGCCTCCATGCAGGCCGCGAGCGGCCTCGAAGCGATGAAGGCGGCCAGAAAACCTGCGATAAAACTGTCTCCCGCCCCGGTCGTATCGACGACCTGGACGCTGGCAATATCGATTTCAGCTCTTTCGGACCGATGTGAGGCAATTGCTCCCTCCGCCCCGCAGGTCACGACAGCGCAGCGCGCACCGCCTTCAAGCATATCGCGGAGCATGGTTTCCGCCTTTTTACCGCGCGCGCCGGCGGAAGCGAATGCAATCGATAGTCCTTCGACACCCAGATTTTCCAGGCTTGTATTGACGGAAATATCCTGGGAAACGCTGACGCCCCGTGCAGCCAATCGGCGACGCAAGGCGCCGCCATCATCCATCCAGCCGATATGGACATGATCGACCGCTTCCAGGACGGCGAGATCGCTTTCGCTCGGCCGATAGCCGGCGCAGACGCCGAATTCCTCGAAAGCCATGATCCGGTCACCCAGGGGCGTCTGCTCGATGTCAGTATAGGCGGTCACGCCGGGATAGACGCGGACATGCTTGGTTTCGACGCCGTTTGCTTCGAGTGCCCGCTTTGTCCGTATGCCATTTGCATCCTTGCCCACCGCCCCGAAATAGATTGCTGGATGACCGAGCCGGGCTATCTGCACCGCAACATTCACGGCATTACCGCCGACAAGCGACTGGCTCACCGGCGGCAAAAATCGATCGATACAATTGTCTCCGACACTCGCAAATCGGAAAAGCGGCATTCATCCCCTCCAAGAAAATCCCTGTCTTTTAAACGACGAACCGCCGCAAATGCCTCCAACACTTGCGGCGGCCACCATTCTCGCCAGATAGCTTAATAGGCAACGCGCTTATAGTAGCGACGGGTGGTCAACGGATGATTTCGCATGACCTCGAGATGCGCGCTGATGCGCTCCAGCACGGTTGCGAGCAGCACCGGCGAAATCAATGCGCGGACCTCGGCCGATATGCCCGGCAATGCAAGGTCGGCCGTGTCCAGAACGGTCAGCTTCTCGGTGTAGTTCGGCACGAAATTCTCTACCCGCTCGGCCAATGGCCGGTAGGCATCCTCGCCCTTGAACAGGATGACGCTGACGTCTTTATCGACCAGTTCCAGCGTTCCATGGAAAAAGTCGGATGCGTGAACGGGACGCGCTCGGATCCACTGCATCTCTTCCAGAATGCACATGCCGTAATAGAAGGCTTCGGGCCAGACGTTTCCGGCGCCGGTTATGATGTGATAGTCGGACGCCGCAAGAGCCTTCGCATAGGCCTCAGCCTTGCCTTCGAAAGCGCGCTTCACCTCGACCAGCAGCTTGGGCAACGTCGCCAGCTCGCTGACGATACCATCGTAATTCGCAATTTCTCCGCGATGCTTCATGATCGACAGCGCGATGATGAGCGACTGAAGATAGAAGGACTCGCAGGACGTATCGTCTTCGGCAAAGTTGACGAAGACGTGGTCGCCACCCTTGCCGAGCGGTGTCTCCTGATGCCCAACCAGCGTCAGGACAGTAGCGCCGATCTCTTTGAGCTTCGAAAGCAGCGCGACGCTTTCCTTTGTCGTACCGGAAAGCGACGGCATGACAACGATGGATTTGGCCGTCAGGTTCACCGATGACGAAATGAAAAGCTCGGCCGTCAGGTCGATGAACGCGGGAAAACGCGAGTTGCGTTGCAGCAGCTGGGCAGCCGGCTGCATGAGAATGGCAGCGCCGCCGGTTCCCAGAAAAAATACGTTCTGCGCGCCGGCGGCCAGGCAGGTGCCTATCACCTGATCGAGACGCTGCGCCAGCGCCAAAGCGCCGGACTGGATACGCAGAAATCGCTCTTCGTCAAAATTCAGCATGGAACTCTCTCGGTTGGTGACGTCACGCGGACTCACTTTGGTAACAACCTTCGCCTGGCTGGCGAAGTTGTAAGACAACTGACATCATTGATTTTCGCTGTCAAGCTGCCTAAGCCGAGGTTGGCAACGCTTTCGAGGCTCGTCAGTGAGGCTGGAAAGGCGTTCACCACTATAGCCGCCTCTTGACCAATTCATATTTGTCAGACAAGACGATAATAGTGGCGAAAGAGCTTGGAGAGGAATGATTTGAACGAGTCCATTCGCGATACGCGCACCATCGTGATCCAGCTTCGCGACCGTATTGCCGACCTCATTCAAAGCGAAGGACTAAGGCCCGGCGAAAAGCTGCCGACCGAAGCCCAGCTGACGCAACGCTTCAATGTATCCCGGCCCGCTTTGCGGGAGGCGCTGAAACTGCTTGAGCAGGAAGGCGATATCTATGTGGAGCACGGTCGCGGCCGCTTCGTCTCCGCAATTTCAGCCGTGCATGTCGACCGGCCGATAACCGTCTTTGAAAGCGTCACCGACATGACGCACGCCTACGGCTATACGACACTAAACAAGGTGCTTTCGATTTCAGAGGAGGTGCCTGACGCGACAATCGCCAAGCATTTGCAGCTCGAGGACAAGGAAACCGTCATTCGGCTCGAGCGGCTGCGCCTCGAAAACGACAATCCGATCATGTATTGCCTGGATTATGTGCCGCGCAGCATCGTCCCCGCAAGGCTTTACGATATCGATTGGAGCGGATCCCTGCTGTCGTTGCTGGAACAGTACCGGCACCGCCCGAGAATGTCGTCCGCATCGGTCAGCGCGGTCATGCTGCCCCAAAGCGTGGCCGAGCGCCACGATCTCAAAGACTTCGGCCCTGCCCTCCTCATCACCGAAACCTGCTTCAACGATGCCGGCATTCCGGTGATCTATGCCATCGATTACCATCGCGGCAGCCACTTCACCTTTAGTCTGGTCCGCAAATAGATTTCGGCCCCGCCTGTTGCATCGGGCTGAAGCCCAACACGAAGTCCAGAACCTTCGCTGAAGACATTTCGCATGGCTTGAGGACAGTTTTCTCATCGGAGAGAAAATAGAGATTGAAGCTGACGATATCTGTCGCGCCGAGTTCTTCACCATAGAGCCACAGTCTTTTGCCGTCAGCAGAGCGCTTGACGGTCGCGCCCCACAGGCGGCCCCGAAAGCATCCCTCTGTATAGCCATCGGGCATTTGAGCAAGGACGCGTTCGAACTGCCGGAGGTCGAAGGGCGGCAGTTCTCGGGTGGCTTTCGTCACGGAGCCAGACATTCGTCGCATATGCCGCAGCCATCGTCGTCCATCCTCGACGGCGACCGGCTTCTGCGACAGCAAAGACAGGTCTTGGCATCAGCCCGCGTTTCCTCGCCACGCTCGGGCGGAAGGATCTCCATATATAGATCTGGAAGCGAATCGGATTTGAAATGGCCCATGTTGAGGCTCCGTGAGGGGGACAGCCAAGAGATAGGAAGCCTCGCGCGCATCACAAGATGGTGTTTGCGATGCGCATGACACAGTGCCGCCTTCAAAGTCTCCCGTTATGTCGCAACGACGGTTTGATATCGCCGTCAAGAATGCTATGTTCTTCTTTTGTTTCGCCTGAAGGCAGAAGAGTCGCACGGAACTTGCAACGTGAATACTGAGACCGTCGCCCCCACGGATATAAGCCCGAGCCCTGTTCGAAAAATCATCCACGTCGACATGGATGCGTTTTATGCCTCGGTCGAGCAGCGGGACAATCCCGAACTTCGCGGCAAGCCGCTTGCAGTCGGCGGATCGGCGGCACGTGGTGTCGTGGCGGCGGCAAGCTATGAGGCCCGCGCCTTCGGCGTCCACTCCGCCATGCCATCGGTCACTGCGAAACGTAAATGCCCTGAACTGATCTTCGTGCCGCCCCGTTTTGAAGTGTACCGGGCCGTATCTCAGCAGATCCGCGAGATTTTCGCAGAATATACGCCCCTCATCGAACCCCTTTCGCTCGATGAGGCCTATCTGGACGTTACCGAAAACCTGAAGGGCATGCAGATTGCCACCGAGATCGCGCTGGAAATCCGGGCGAAAATCAAGCAGGTCACGGGGCTGAATGCTTCTGCAGGCATCTCATACAACAAGTTCCTCGCAAAGATGGCGAGTGATCTCAACAAGCCGAATGGCCAGGCAGTGATAACGCCGAAAAACGGCCCGGCCTTCGTTGAAACGCTTCCCGTCAAGAAATTCCATGGCGTCGGGCCGGCAACCGCCGAGCGCATGCGCAAATACGGAATCGAGACGGGGCTCGATCTGAAGTCGAAGTCCCTCACCTTCCTGCAGGAACATTTCGGCAAGTCAGGACCCTATTTCTACGGTATCGCCCGCGGCATCGACGAACGCCAAGTCAAAGCCGACCGCATCCGGAAATCCGTTGGTGCGGAGGATACTTTTGTCGAAGACATCAGCGATCTCGGACTGGCGACAGCAGAGCTGCAGCCGCTCGCACAAAAGGTCTGGCGTTACTGCGAGGCAGGCGGCATTGGTGCCAAGACGGTGACCGTGAAGATCAAATATTCGGACTTCACCCAAGCGACTCGTAGCCGGACAAGCGCACTTCCTGTTGCGGGTGTTGACGAGGTTCTCGAGGCGGCATCCTCGCTGCTGGCAACCGTGTACCCGTTCAAGCGACCCGTTCGTCTGCTCGGTGTCACGCTTTCCTCGCTGACCAACGAGGAAGCAGCGGACGATCAATCCCAGCCTCAGCTCGACCTCGGCGTCTGAGGGACAAGATCGCCCTTGGGCCTTGTATCCCCAGGAATATGGAGCAAGCCGCATACGTCCATCCGTTACAGGCTCTTTCAAACTGCAAATCCATGCTTGAAAGAGCCTGCATTCCTGGGAAGCCAAATCGGGTCAATGACCTGCAGGCTCCCGGGAGAAGATTATCGCCGCATGCTCATGTGCTCGGCTGGGCGGCGGCGCGATCTTACGCATAGACGTCGGTATAAAGTTCCGACGCAGCCGGCGCCGGATTGGCCTTGGCGAAATCGACCGCCTCCGCGACAACTTCCTTGATCTCTTGCTCAATGAGCTTGATGTCGCTCTCCGTGGCATGGCCATCTTCGAGAATACGAGCGCGTGAACGGGCGATTGGGTCGTTCTCGTTCTTGACCTTCTCCACTTCCTCGCGCGAACGATACTTCGCCGGATCCGACATCGAATGCCCGCGATAGCGGTAGGTCAGCATTTCGAGAATGAACGGCCCCTTCCCCGCGCGGGCATGTTCAACTGCCTTGGTACCCGCGGCGCGCACGGCGCGGACGTCCATTGCGTCGACCTGCTCGCCCGGAACGTTGAACGACAGGCCGCGCTGGGACAAATTGAGGTTTGCCGAGGCACGCTCGATGCTCGTTCCCATGCCGTAGTGATTGTTTTCGATGACATAGACGACCGGCAGGCTCCAGATCTTCGCCATATTGAAGCTCTCATAGACCTGCCCCTGGTTGGATGCCCCATCGCCGAAATAGGTCAGGCAGACGCGATCATTGCCACGATATTTGTTGGCGAAGGCAAGGCCGGTGCCGAGAGACGCCTGTGCGCCGACAATGCCATGACCGCCGTAAAAACCCAGATCCGGCGCGAAGATATGCATCGAGCCGCCCTTGCCCTTGGACGCCCCTGCCATGCGGCCGGTCAGTTCGGCCAGTACCGCCTTGGGATCCATGCCCGCCATCAATGCGTGTCCATGGTCGCGATAGGCCGTAATCACCTGATCTCCCTCGCCAATCGTCATCTGCATACCGACGACCACTGCCTCCTGACCGATATAGAGGTGACAAAAACCGGCAATCAAACCCTCTCCATACATTTGACCGCAGCGCTCCTCGAAGCGGCGGATCAGCAGCATGTCGCGGAAGGCCTTCAATTCCTCAGCTTTGGAGAGGACGAAATTCGGGTCGGCATTCAGCTTGGCCATGGTATTTCCTTACTATTGGGATGAGCGGGCACGGGCTCAAGTGCTCGAGAGCTTGAGACCAACAATCCCGCTGAGAGTGACGGCGATCCAGAAGAGCCGGACGAACGTCACAGGCTCACGGAAGATCACGATACCGACAACGATTGACCCGACCGCCCCTATGCCGGTCCAGACCGCATAGGCTGTCCCGATCGGCAAGACCTGAAGGGCTCTGCCAAGGGCGTAAATGAAGGCGGCGAGCAGAACAAAGGAGAGGATGGACCAAGTCAATCGGCTGTATCCGTCCGCCATCTTCACGCTGATGGCCCAGCATACGTCGAGAACGCCCGAGACGACCAACAATATCCATGCCATCCCCGTTCCCATGCCCGCCATCATCCTTCGTTGTCGTTTCCTGTCATGCCTTGCAAACGCGACGCTGCGTCGGCTGCGGCATACATTTCGATGATAGGGGCGCTACAGGCACTATGCCCGTTGTGGTTTGGCAAGTGGCTATTTCCGTTTGACAATCTCGGCGATAAAGCGCTGTCGCCGTTTGCGCACTTGCCGCTGTCAAGCCGACCTGGCGGAGAAGTGCCGTCTCTCGATCGCTTGCAGTTCAGCAAGATTGCCTTGCGCTTTTACAATGCAAACCGTGCATTTCGAGGAGTACATTGCAATAGAGCGAGCCTGGACCGGGATTTCGGGTGCCATTGAGCTTGCCGATTTGCAATGCAAAATATCGAAATGACAACTGGATATGCGAGGCAGCAAGAACGTGACAGATTGGAACGAATTCAGGATTGTGCTGGCGATAGGCCGCGCCGGGTCTCTTGTGGGTGCGGCCAGAGACCTCGGCCATGACCACTCGACGGTCTTTCGTTGGTTGAACGCTCTGGAAAAGCGCAGGGGGGTGCAGCTGTTTGATCGGGCGTCTAACCAGTACGTTCCAACGGAGGCGGGCCTGCAGATGGTGACGGCCGCCGAGCGGCTGGAAGCGGAGATCCTGGCGCTCGACCGGTCGATTACCGGACAGGACACACGGCTGTCCGGCAAGCTGAAGATCACGTCCTCCGAAACACTGGCCTATCGCATTCTCAACGAAGTGCTTGCGGGCTTCCGCCGCGAGCATGACGGAATAGAACTGGAGCTTCTCGTCGACAACAGGCAGCTCGACCTTCTCCGGCGCGAGGCCGATATCGCCATTCGCGCGACACGTCCGCATGAAGGGGAGCTCTTCGGGCGCAAGATAGCCGCCACGCCATGGACCTTCTATGGGAGCAGCCTCTATCTTGCCGACCGGGAACGCCCCACGGATATCGATTCTCTTTCCAGCCATGCCGTGATCGGCTGGGACAGCGGCGCCGTCGCGGCAGCGTCCAAATGGCTGACGGAGAATATTTCATCCCGCGCCTTCGCATATCGCTCGAGCAGCCTCATCAACCAGCTCATGGCGGTGAAAGCGGGCCTCGGTCTGGCACTCCTGCCGTGCTATCTCGGCGATCTCGAACCCGATATCGAACGGGTTCAGGAACCACTTCCAGAACTCACCCGGGAATTGTGGCTGATCACACACAGGGATCTGCGCAACACCGCGCGTGTGCGAGCCTTCTTCGACCATGTCGGGGGTGGATTGCTGGCACGCCGCGCGCTGCTGGAAGGAGAGCACGGCAAAACTCAGGCCGCCGCTGATTGAGCGGAGGCGGCCCGTGCCCGCGCGGAACACGCGACGGGCACTCAGCGCGTGCCCCAAGGCCGCTCACTATTTGCGCAAGCCCTCGGCAACGAGCGTCGCATGCACGCTCGGACGCTCGGCGACCCTCGACAGGTAGCGCATCAGATGCGGCCATGCACCGAGATCGATACCGCGCCCTTTCGACCAGTTCATGATCGTGAAGCAATAGGCATCGGCGACACTGAAGCGGTCGCCGATGAGATAGTCATGACGAGCGAGATGAGTTTCGAGGATGTCGAAACGCGGCTTCAGCCTTTCCCTGGCAACATCGGCGGCCTGCGCGCCATATTCCGGATGGAACAGCCACGGGCTGAACGTCTTGTGCAGCTCGGAGCTGATGAAGGTCAGCCACTCCTGCAAGCGGTAGCGCTCGAAGCTGTCATGTGCCGGTGCCAACATCGCTTCCGGCTTCCGGTCGGCAAGATAGAGCAGGATCGCGACGCCCTCGGTGAGAACTCGACCATCGTCGAGTTCCAATACCGGCACCACGTCCTTTGCACTCACCGACTTGAGGTCGCGGCCATCTTCGACGCGATGCGGCTCGCTGCGAATGTTCACTGCTATCAAGTCCAGGGAAATACCGGCTTCCACGGCGGTGATGTGGGCGGCCATCGAGCAGACGCCCGGCGCATAATAGAGCTTCACTAGCTTTCTCCTCTGTCGGGTTTCACGTCCAGAAGATAGGCGGCCCTTTGCGAGAAAGCCGGTTGGAAGCCGGCAAGCCGGGTTTGCCGGACGGCAATGCATGCAAGCGAGACGCGGCATGGGCGCTTTCGCTACACAGGGCGGTCCCGCCAACCTCGATATGGCCGGGTAAAGATGAGCAAAGTCGCGACCTCGTCATGTGCGGCGTTATCGGCACCAATGCAATGGACGGACACAAACGGTAGAATGAGCGGAAAACCAGAACGCATTGCAACACCGTTGCTGGATCGGATCGAGACCCCTCGGGATCTCTGGAACCTTTCAATCGGGCAGCTCCAACAATTGGCAACCGAGCTGCGCGCCGAGACGATCGATGTGGTCTCGCAAACGGGAGGCCATCTCGGTTCGTCGCTTGCGGTCATAGAACTGACGGTGGCGCTGCATGCCGTCCTCCATACGCCGCACGACCGGCTCATCTGGGATGTCGGGCACCAGGCCTACCCGCACAAGATCCTGACCGGCCGTCGGGACCGGATGCGAACGATCCGCCAGCGTGACGGCCTGGCGGGGTTTACCGCTCGCAGCGAGAGCGAATACGATCCGTTTGGCGCGGGCCATTCCTCCACATCGATCTCAGCTGGCCTTGGCATGGCGGTCGCGCGCGATCTGATGACCGCAGAAGGCTCCGGCAAAGACCGGACCGTCGTCTGTGTGATCGGGGACGGCGCCATGAGCGCGGGCATGGCCTATGAAGCGATGAACAATGCCGGCGCGATGAAAGCGCGTATGATCGTGATCCTCAATGATAACGAGATGTCCATTGCGCCGCCGACCGGTGCGATGAGCGGCTACCTCTCGCGCCTCATCAGCAGCCGGCAATTTCTCACGCTTCGCGATCTCGGCCTGAAGCTCGCGGGTCAAATATCGTCGCGGCTCGAACGCAAGGTCCGACGAGCCGAAGAATTGGCGCGAAGCCTCATGACAGGGTCGACCTTGTTCGACGATCTCGGCTTCTACTATATCGGACCTGTCGACGGGCACGACCTCAAGCAGCTCGTGCCCCTGCTGCGCAATGTCCGTGACACGGACATCAACGCCCCGATCCTGATCCACGCCGTCACGCAAAAGGGAAAAGGCTTTGCACCGGCGGAGCGAAACAGCGAAAAGCTGCACGCGGTTGCGCGGTTTGATGTCGTGACCGGCGAGCAGGAAAAAAGCAGGCCAGGGCCGCCGAAATATCAGGACGTCTTCGCAAAAGCATTGATCGCGGAGGCCGAGCAGGATCCGCGGATCGTCGCGATCACAGCCGCGATGTCTTCTGGAACCGGGCTCGACAAGTTCGCGGCCCGTTTCCCCTCGAGATTCTTCGATGTCGGCATCGCGGAGCAGCATGCCGTTACCTTTGCCGCCGGCCTGGCTGCCGAAGGCATGGTGCCCTTTTGCGGGATCTATTCGACGTTCCTCCAGCGCGCCTACGATCAGATCGTGCATGATGTTGCGATCCAGCGGCTGCCGGTTCGTTTTGCGATCGATCGTGCCGGGCCGGTGGGGGCTGATGGAGCGACGCATGCCGGAAGCTTCGATCTCGTTTATCTCGGCTGTCTGCCCGACATGGTGCTGATGGCACCATCCGACGAGGCGGAGCTCGTCCACATGGTTCGCACCGCGCGACAGATTGACGATCGCCCAAGCGCGATCCGATATCCACGCGGTCCCGGCACGGGAGCACAGCAACCGGCGAGAGCCGAAGCGCTCACCATAGGCCGCGGGCGCATTCTGAGAGAGGGAACTTCCGCTGCGATCCTGTCGCTCGGCACGCGCCTTGCGGATGCCCTGGAGGCGGCACGCATGCTCGAAGGCTTGGGGCTATCCATCACGGTCGCCGACGCGCGCTTCGCCAAACCGTTGGATCAGGAACTCATCACCCGCCTGGCAAGACACCATCCTATATTGGTGACAATTGAAGAAGGCGCTGCCGGTGGCTTCGGTGCGGCTGTCATGCATTGCCTGACATGGGGAGGCATGATGGATCGCGGGCTCGTTTTCCGAGCGATGACCCTACCCGACCGCTTCATCGATCATGACAGCCAGGAGGGGCAGATTGCGACAGCGAAACTGACAGCTGCCGATATTGTCGAAACTATTCGCCACTGCCTGGAGACCTTATCCGGCCGGAGTGACAAGCGTATTTGAGCGGCGGGGAGTGGCGCGGCCATGCCACAAGCGATGCTGCCGCCAACGGCCAAAGCGCCCGCAGATGGGTTTGCGGACGCTTCGAGACATATTCGGAGAAACCTTACTTCAGGCGATCGGCGAATTTGTCGAGCGCCTTGTTGGCGCAGGCTTCGTCGAAATTACCGCCCGGCGCTCCGCCGACGCCGATAGCACCGATGGTGTCCTTGCCGACCTTTACCGGCACGCCGCCAGCAAGGACCAGGAAGCCCGGGATATCGACCAGACCGGCGGCAGCCGGGTTCTTCTGGACTGTCTCGGCCATACCGCTGGTCGGGTTGCGCGAGGAAGCGGAGGTATAAGCCTTCGCCGTAGCGGCATTGGCTGTATGGGCACCGGCATTTTCGGCGCGGACCAGTGCCAGCAGAATG
>NZ_JAELTU010000155.1 GCF_016429015.1 Rhizobium sp. ASV20 | reverse complement strand
CCAGCAGCGCCGCCGCCCTCGTCAGTGATCGGGCTTATAGACCCCCCAACCCGACATAGTCAACACTGCCACTGTAAAAATTCTGACATTTTTATAAGTGCCTGATATGAAAAGCAAATTTGAGGTGGCTCTAGCGATTTTGGAAAATCTGTTCACAAGCGCCGCGAAAAACATTGTCCAAACGGTCAAAATTTCGATCCGGCCCGGCGGGGAATGTTGTTTTTGAATGGCGCATCTCCTCCAAACAGTTCGATCGCCGTTTTCCGAGCCTTCCCTCTTCTATAAGATAGGAGAGAGGAGCCGCGGCCGGCCGATGACGGCAAGCCTCAGAAAAACCAATATTTTATCGGAGAAATCGTCAGAATAATTGAGAGGGGAGGAGACAATGCATATGACAAGACCAGAAAGCATCGTCGAAGTCAGCGTCGATAGCGCCTGCGGGCGTCGCGCGCTCGGCATCATGAGCATGCGCCAGGCATTGGACCTGCCCGACCTGACGAGCTTCACCTATACACATCCAGACCCGGAGAAGGCGGCGGAGGGTATCGTCCTCAATCGGGAGGAACTCAGAGCCTTTCTGACCTGCCATTGAGCTGGTGGTACGGTATGCTAGCCGACCGCACGCTTTAAGCGAGGTTGTCGCCTGTTGACGCGGCCGTCAGGCCGCTTTTCTCTGTATTGACGCAAGTGGCAACAGAACAACAGCATTGAGACCGCCGCCATCGCGATCCTCAAGACAAAGCACACCGCCGTGGGCGTCGAGAATTTGACGGACGATTGCCAACCCCAGGCCACTGCCTCCGAGATCGCGATTGCGCGATTCTTCCAATCTGACGAACGGCTCGAGTACATCCCTGCGACGCTCCGCCGGAATGCCCGGCCCGCGATCACCGACGGTGATGACCCCTTGATCGCCTCGATGCTCGACATGAATATCGGCGCAACCACCATAACGCAGCGCATTGTCCACGAGGTTATCGAGCACCCGCACCAGGGCGGTCTCAGGCATCGTAACAGCCAGAGGCTGGCCTAACGGCGCGAAGGCGACGAGCGCCGAGCCATCTTGACGCTCGGCAACATGGGAACAGATAGCGGCATCGAGGTCGACGATGCAGCTGCCCTCCGAAACAACGGTGCTGCGCGCAAACCCCAATGCATCCTCGACCAGACGCTGCATCGCCTCGACATCGGCAATCGCACGATCGCGATGCGGGGTATCCGGCATCATTTCAACGCGCAGGCGAAAGCGGGTGAGATAGGTACGCAGATCGTGCGATATAGCCCCGATGATCAGGGTGCGATTGTTGACCAGGGCGGCAATGCGCAACTGCATCGCATTGATTGCCTTGATCAGCATTCGGAGTTCGCAGGCGCCTCGCTCGGGGATGGAAACCGGCTGAAGACCATTGCCGATGGAATTCACGGTTCGGGACAGGCGCGTCAGCGGCCGGGTTTCGCGGGCAACGGCGACGATCGCGATGACCGCGACCAGCATGCCGAGGATGCCGGCGATGAGACCGACGGGCACGCCGTGCAATCGCACCGTCGGCGTATCTGGAAGATTGAAGACCGCCACCTTGCCGCCGGCAACGCCGATCGACACTTCAACGATCCGGTCAGACGCGCCCACAGAGAACCAGCCCTGCGGCTTTTCCGAAAGCGAACGGATGTTGAAGTAGCGATTGCCAAAGGTAAGGTTGGCGAACTCGCGCGCCAGCTTGTCGGTCAGAGTCAGATCGGACATTGCCTCGACCTCCGCCTGGGAGGGCGCCTCGATCAGGCCGATAGCCAGGCCGTTGGCATTGAGCGCGCGCACGGCGAGCGGCTGCGCCTCGGGCGGAATGGCGTCGAGAAGACGGATCGCCGATTTGACCTGCATGGCCGGCGAAATCTCCGGATTGAAAGAGGTATCCGGCTTCAGCTGGGCCGCGGCGAATGCGGCAAGCTGAATAACGAACAGTGCCACGGCGACAATCATGATGATGCGGGCAACGAGGCCGAGTTTCAGCATGGCTCAGACATCCTTCACGTCCGTGGTGAGGAGATAGCCGGCATTGCGCACGGTGGTGATGATTTGGACGCCATCGGGCAGGCAATGCCCAAGCTTGGTGCGAAGGCGCGACACAGTGACGTCGATGGTGCGGTCGAAAGGATCCGCGCCACGTCCGCGCGTCCAATCGAGCAATTGGTCGCGCGACAACACGCGGCGTGGTCTTTCGAGGAAGCAGACAAGCAGGTCGAACTCGGCCGTTGTCAGGTGCACGAGACGTTCGCCCTCGATCTCGATCACCCGGCCGTCGAGATCGACGGTCATGCCGGCGAATTGCTTGCGTCGAGCTGGAGCCGCACTTTCTTCCGAACGTTCGGGGCCGGAGCGGCGCAGGATGGCGCGAACGCGCGCCAGAAGCTCACGTGGATTGAAGGGTTTTCCGAGATAATCGTCGGCACCCATCTCAAGGCCGAGAATGCGGTCGATATCCTCGGTCTTCGCGGTCAGCATCAGGATCGGCACCTGACTGCGGGCGCGGATGCGGCGACATGCCGACAGCCCGTCTTCACCGGGCAGCATGAGATCGAGGATGATGAGATCGGGAAAACCCTTGGCGAGGATGCGGTCCATGGCGGCAGCGCTATCGGCTGCCTGCACGGCAAAACCCTCGCGGCTCAGGAACTCCTCCAGGAGTGCCCTAATCTCGCGGTCGTCCTCGACCAGAAGAAGCGATGCGGAAACCATGGCCCTCCATGCGGGGCTGAAGGTGGTTTTGGCAACAAGGAAACCGCCAACGTTACAAACTGTAACAAATCTCCGTCGTTTTGAAAAACCCCAGCAAAAGAAGCCATGCAGTTTTCCGGACGACGCCGATCCCTCCGGAGCGAACGGCGGCAGCCTCGATGCCGCCGACCCGACCCCATCGCCCGCTCCGGTCCAAGGCAGGGCTCGCATCCATGAAATGCGAGCCCTGCCGCCCTCTTCTTCATTCGCGACATTCCGATTTGCCTCGCGACCGTCCTCGTGCGAAAGGATTGTGCTTCAGGGCCGGCGCGCCCAACCACTCCAGCAACGAGCGTGAGGCAAGACCGTTGAGCCAACGGCATTCATCGCAGCGATCCGGCAAGACGGCGAAGGGCAGACAGGAGCCTGACGGCAAGCGCGTGACCTTGCCGCGGGCGCTCTCGAAGCTTGGTTATTGCTCCCGCACACAAGCCGAGGCGCTTATTTCGGCTGGCCGGGTGACCGTGGACGGCCGTATGATTACCGATCCTTCGACCTGGGTCGATCTCGAGCATGCGCAATTTGCTGTCGACGGCGTTGCCGTAGCAGCCGAGAAAAAGCTCTATTTCATGCTGAACAAGCCGCGCGGGCTCGTGACGACGCGCGATGACCCCGAAGGACGCCCGACCGTCTATGATTGCCTGAAGGATATCGATGCGCGGCACCTAGCCCCGGTCGGACGTCTCGACAAGGCAAGCGAAGGCTTGCTGCTCTTTACCAATGACACGGTGCTGGCGCAGGCTCTGCTCGATCCGATTAGCCACGTCGGCAAGCTCTATCATGTCCAGGTCGACCGGATCATGGATCAGGAGCAGTTCGCACGGATGGAGCGCGGCATCATCGACGACGGCGAGCTTCTGACCACCAGCTCGGCGCGGCTGCTCCGCAGCGGAGATCGCAACAGCTGGATCGAGGTCGAACTCAAGGAAGGCCGCAATCGGCAGATCCGCCGGATGCTGGAGGCGCTCGGCATCGAATGCATGCGGCTGGTGCGCGTCACCTTCGGCGAGATCGAGCTTGGCGATTTGCCCAAAGGTGCCGTCCGTGCGCTGACGGAAGCTGAAATCCTTCGCCTGCGCAGACGGGCGGATTTGAAGTCGAACGGACAAAATGGAGCAAAGACGAAACGCAATGCAGCCTCATGACTTCTGGCAGGAACTCCATCCGCCGCAGAGCTTTCCGACCGGGCAAGAGTGCCGCGATTTCTATATGGCCGAATTGCCGGACGGGCGACAGCTTCGACTGCCGATCCGTGTTCTCGCCGATGGCGAGCACGCGCTGGCTTCGCTGATCGTCAATCAAGCGAGTTTTGCTGTGCAGGAGGCGCTGGCTGAGGCGCTGGCGGCGCGGATTGCCGACTACGACATCGATGTTGTCGCCGGATTACCGACGCTCGGCCTGACGCTGGCAAGCGCGGTCGCGCGAGCTCTCGGCCACAAGCGCTATGTGCCGCTCGGCACCTCGCGCAAGTTCTGGTACCGTGACGAGCTGTCAGTCTCGCTCTCGTCGATCACCACCCCGAACCAGGAGAAGCGTCTCTATATTGATCCGCGCATGCTGCCTCTGCTCGAGGGCAAGCGGGTGGCGCTGATCGACGACGTCATCTCCAGCGGCGCCTCGATCGTCTCCGGCCTGGCGCTTGCCGCCTCATGCGGCATCGAGCCGGTGGTGATCGGCGCGGCCATGCTGCAATCCCACCGCTGGCGCGACCGTGTCGATGCGGACGGAAAACAATGGAGCGAGCGGATCGTCGGTGTCTTCTCGACACCGATCCTGGAGAAGACGGCAAGCGGCGGTTGGCGGATACCCGGCTAGACGCGCCGGGCGGGCAACCTGGCCAACGGATGCGGGAATCCATCTATATATATGTGAAAATCGTTCCGATTCTGCCGACAATGCGCTAAGGGTCCGCTCAAGAAGCATCCGTCGGGCGGATGCACGAGCCTGTGGTGGACGCGTTGCGAATTCTTTCCGAAGCCCATTTCCCGGAACTGCCCAATTACTATCGCGGCAAGGTGCGCGAAAACTACGACCTGCCGGATGGCAGCCGTATCATTATCAGCACCGATCGCCTCAGCGCCTTCGACCGCATCCTCACTTGCATCCCTTATAAGGGGCAGGTTCTGACGCAGACGGCGCGCTATTGGTTCGAGCAGACGCGCGACATATGCCCGAACCACGTCATCGATTATCCGGATCCGAACGTCGTCGTCGGCAAGCGGCTGAATATCCTGCCGGTCGAAGTCGTCGTGCGCGGCTATCTCGCCGGCACCACCGGCACCTCGATCCTGACACTCTATAAGAAGGGTCAGCGCGAGATGTATGGCATCACGCTGCCTGACGGCATGCGCGACAACCAGATCCTGCCCGAGCCGATCATCACGCCGACGAGCAAAGAATTCGACGGCGGCCACGACGAGCCGCTGACGCCGACCCAGATCGTGGAGAACGGCCTGCTAACTCAAGAACAATGGCAGACGCTTTCAGACTACGCGTTGGCGCTGTTCGCCCGTGGACAGGAGATCGCCCGGAAACGTGGTCTTATCCTCGTCGACACCAAATATGAGTTCGGCACCGACGAAAACGGCGAGATCATCCTCGCCGACGAGATCCACACGCCCGATAGCAGCCGTTATTGGCTAGCCGACAGCTACCAGGAGCGCTTCGAAAAGGGTGCGCGACCGGAAAGCTTCGACAAGGATTTCGTACGGGCCTGGGTCACCGAGCGCTGCGACCCCTACAAGGACGAGATTCCGGAAATCCCGGCCGACCTCGTCGAGCAGACCTCGAAGGTCTATATCCGCGCCTTTGAAGCGATCACCGGAACGCAGTTTGCGGCCGACGACCGCGGCGCGACTCCGCGCGATAGGGTTCGCGCAAGCCTGGCTCGTTATTTCCCATAGGCACAGTTCGAATGGTCACCCGGCGCAATCGTTGCGGCGGGTGCGCTCCATAATTGTATCGCTGGGCGATTCAGAAACATACCGCACCCTTGGGTGGTGTGCAAAAGGGTATGTTTTTTGCAACACTTTAGATTTTTTTTACTCATACCCTGATATTTCACCCGATCCCACATATGTTCGGCGTCGAGAATTCGTAAAAGCCACTGTGCTATTGCAAAACTCATTGCTAGATTGACGACGACTGCTTCGAGTCATTTTTTGTATTGCGTAAGGCTGGAGCGCCGAACACATGGGTCATGTTCGACCCTTAAAACACTGATCAGTAAATTGAATTGTGGGACAATGTGATGGTTTCCATTCGTACTGCCGCCCCCGCCCTGCTGCTTATTCTGGCAGGTTGCGTCAGCGGCCCAGACCATAAGCCACCGGAAATGCCTCTGCCGGCCAAGTTCTCGGAGGGCGGTACGAAGATGAACGGCGATATCGCCGGTTCGCAATGGTGGACCGCTTTCGGCGATTCCAGGCTGAATGCATTCGCCGCACAGGGGCTTGCTCAGAACCTTACCATCCAGCAGACGCTGGAACGTATCAACCAGGCGGAAGCTGCCGTCGTAAGCGCAGGTGCAGGCGGCCTCCCAAGCCTCACGCTCAGCGGCGACAACACCACAACCGGCACAAGAGGTACGCAGGCTCTGCGCACCCAGACCGGATCGCGGAACACCACCGGCGGCGCCGCCTCGATTTCATGGCTGCTCGATCTGTGGGGCCAGTATCGCCGGTCAACAGAAAGCGCCAACGCCTCGCTCGACGCCGCCTATTCGAGCGTCGACGCTGCCCGCCTGACCTATCTTCAGGATCTGGCAAGCAGCTATGTCAGTGCTCGCTACTACCAGACGCTCATCTCGATCGCTCAGGAAAACCTGAAGTCGCGGCGCGACACGCTTTCGCTGACCAAGTTCCAGCTCGAAGCCGGTGCGGCATCCCGCCTCGACGTCGTTCAGGCCGAAGGCCTCGTCAACCAGACGCTGGCTTTGGTGCCTGGCTATGAAATCAGCTATCGCCAGCAGGTGCATCACATCGCAACGCTGCTCAACGTGTCTTCTGCAACGATCATCGCGCAGATGCAGGGTGGCGGCAAGCAACCGGTGTTCCGCGGCAGCGTGCGGACCGGCCTTCCCGCCGATCTCATCCGCAACCGCCCGGACATCCGCGTTGCAGAACGCACCCTCGCAGCTTCGACAGCCGAGATCGGCGTGGCCGAAGCAAAGCTCTACCCCTCGATCACGCTCAGCGGCTCAATTTCTCCGTCCTACATCCACAATAGCGGATCCACGAGCGGAAACCTGACCAGCTGGTCCTTTGGTCCGACGCTGAATCTTCCGATCTTCGACGGCGGCGCCCTTCGTGCCGGCGTCAAGAGTGCGGAATCCGTGAGCCGCCAAAACTACATTTCATGGCAGCAGACGGTGAGAACGGCTATCGAGCAGGTCGAAAACTACCTGTCTGCCGTTGCACGTGATGCACAGACCGTTGCCGCTCAGCATGCTCAGGTCAAGTCCTATCAGGAAGCCCTGCAGCTCTCGACGGCAAGCTATAAGGACGGCGCATCCTCGCTGCTCGACGTTCTCGACGCGCAGCGTAACGTGACCGCCGCCCAGCAGAGCCTGGCACAGGCCATTCAGCAGAGCGCCCTCGACTATATCAACCTGAACGTCGCCATCGGCGCCGGCTACGTGCCGGCCGGCAAGGCAAATGTCGCTCAGGCTCCGGCCAAGGTCGTCAAGGTTTCGGCCAAGAAGGCAAACTAAAAGGGCTGCTAGCCCCACCGGACAAAGTCTCGAGGCCGCCGCAGGAAACTGCGGCGGTTTTTTATTGCCTGAACAACGCCCAAAACGAAAATGGCGCGCCCCTGCTTTCGCAGGAGACACGCCATCGCCATAAAACAAAAAGGCCGGAGTAATCCGGCCTTTCGTCATCCGCTCTCACAACAGTGCCAGTACATCCGTGGTCAAAGGGAAAGCGGAACTGCAGCCAGATTGATTGCTAGAGGTTAACGGAGCGTTACTTCTCTTCAACAATCCCAAAGGACGAAACGGTTCGCTTTCCAGCGCGCCAGCCATCCATGGGCTGCATGACTGGACCCTATATCGGAAAGCAAGACGGCGATTTCAAGGCCGCGGTTATTATTCCTTTCTCGCAGCAAGCGAGAGGGCGGCACCAGCGCCTTGATGACAACTGAATGGTCAGCAGTTCTCACGGAAAATCTTGCCGCTTTGGAGCGCCTCCCGCACCACCGTTCAAGCTGCATTCATGCGGATACCCTTAAAACACAGGCAAAGATTGAAGATGCGGCACGAGTTCCTATCAGATTCCGTGCATGCGCAGGCCTTTATCTTGCCGAAATTGGGAAGTCATAGCGAATGGCGCCGGGGTAGGCGCATCACACACGGAACAGGCATCAAACCGCGATTTCGCGATGATGGTGTGCAAAGGGAGAATATTCATGAGGTTCAAGGTTCTTGCCGCGAGCTTGCTGGCCGCTTTCATTGCGTTGCCGGCCATCGCGGAAGCAGCGGAGGGTGTTGCCACCGCAAACGTCAACATGCGATCAGGCCCGAGCACAGCCTATCCGGCGGTCACCATGATCCCCGTCGGCGTGCCGCTGCAGATCAATGGCTGCCTTAACGATACGCCCTGGTGCGACGTCTCCTTCTACGGTGGCCGCGGTTGGGTTGCCGGTCGCTATATCCAGGCGACCTATCAGTCGCGCCGCATCTATGTTGACCGGCAGTATTACCGGCCGCTCGGCATCCCGACGGTAGTCTTCAATTTCGACGACTATTGGGGTCGCTATTATCGCGGCCGCGACTTCTACCGCGAGCGCGATCGCTGGCGCCGTGGCCCAGGCTGGGTGGATCGCCGCCCTGACAACAATTGGGATCGCAATCCTCCAGGTTGGGATCGCGGTCCGAACCGGAATGACGATCAGGATCGTAACTGGGATCGCCGTCCCGACCGCAATCGCGACTGGGATCGTGGTCAGGACTGGAATGACGGCCAGGATCGCAACTGGGATCGCCGCCCTGGCCGCAATCGTGATTGGGACGGACAGCGAGACGGCAATCGCGACTGGGGTCGCGGACAGCCTGATAACAATCAGGGCTGGGGCAACCGGCCGGACCGTCCGCGCGACAACAACCGCCCGGACAACCAGCCACGCCCGGAACCGCAGAGACAGCCCCCGGTCGTTCAGCAGCCGCAGCCCCAGCCGCAACCACAGCCTAATGCGGGAACGCCAGGCCCCTACAGCCCGGACCACAAGGATTGCCCGGCATCGGAGCCGAATTGCCGCATGTCATCCAGAGGCTCAAATCGCTGACGGTAGCATTGCGCCAATTCCTGGAAAGCGAAAGGCCGGCGACTTTACAGTCGCCGGCCTTTTTCTCGATGCATCCAATTCAAAGAGTGCCGCTCTCCGCGTGATGCCGCGGCAGAGCAAAACTGGACGGATAAGGGTCTTCAATTTCCGAACGTTCCGGCTTTCAAGCCGCTATCGCCGGCTCGCGAGAGCCGAGCGCTAGGCAGCCAAACCGAACCGGCGCAGGTCAGTGCATCTTAAGATGTGCTTCCCGCGTGGCCGAAATGAACATTTCCCTTGCTTCTTCAGCGGACTTGCGACCGTCAATCGCCGCCCGGCAAAGGCTTCTGGCCGCCACATAGAGCGGGCCGCGTCGGTCGGGCCAGAGATTCGCCATGCAATTCAGGGCCTCGGACGGACCCGATACAATCTGGAAACTACCCTGAACAAATCCAACCTCGATTGGATTGCTCCATTTGATTTGTCGCATGAACACTCCTCCTCACGCGCTACCAAACTGCCTGGTACCGCCTTTCACGACGGCCAGATGACAGTACTATAACCTTGATCAGATCATTCGAAAATACGGAAGATTGCCGATACTGCGTGAAGTATCGCCGCAGCTCATCCCCAACCGGCCATGCCGAAGGCGCGCGATGCCAATTCCGCTGATATTGCTTGGGAGCCAAACGGCATCGCGGGCACTCCTGGGGCATGTAGACGACCTATTTGTCACGCGCGATCCGCTTTGCCTCTTCCGGCGAAAATCCGGCACGGCGGGCGAGCCACTCCAGGCCGAACATGCGGTCGATCTGTTCGACCAGCCATAGTTCAAACCGCTTCCACATCGATATAGCCTCCTCCGCCGCGGGCTTTTCAGCCTCAACGGCGCGCAATGAACATCGCGCCAGGCCGTTCGTTCGGTTCACCGAAACAGTGGTGGCCTCTGCGCGTTCGAGAGCAATTCCTGCTTTGTCGCGAAGTCGCCGAATAGCTTCTTCAGCCTGGCTTCTTCCTCTTTCGTAATCCGATGGCGCCGGGCAAAATCCTCGACGCTCCAGACCTCCCGCAACTTGCTCTCGCAGACTTCCTCTATCTTGATCAACGAACTCATGTGCTCGCCCCTTGATTTTGTCATTGGGTAATGCCCGACGCGGCGGAAAGTTCCTTGAAACGCTTGGAAAGCGGCATCGCGCCCCTCGGGACATCCAGCGCCGGAATGTTCTTAATCCCTCCTTAAATCGCCGCATTTACAGTTCAGGCGGGACTTGATGTCTTCACGAGGGGTTCGTGAACAAATGGTGGGCGGCGGCCTGTCCCGAAATTCGGGAGCCATTGTCAAGGTGACATGCCGAGACAAAGGCGGTTGCATGCGCTAAAGCACAGTTACCACCGCCATGATTACCCTGACGGAAGACATGGAAACACTGAGGCCGGTTGATCCTGGGTCGACTGCGCCTGAAATCTGAATTCGCTCTATAATCAAAGAAATAGAGCATGATATCGTCCGAGAACCGCTGACATTTTTCGGCACCATGCTCTAGGCACCGAGGTACGACCGGCCCGCAATGGCAGATAAGAAGAAGTCACGCCAGAGGATAGAACCATCCTTTTCCAGCGGTCGGGAACGCATCGATGACGGATTCTCCGCCGGCGAACGCATCGTCGGTCAAAGGCGCTCGGCCAAGCGGTACGAAGAGCCGGAGCCTGACGAAGATGATGACGACGAATATGAGGACGAGCCGGTGGTTCGGAAACCCCGCCGCACCCGCAGTCGTCGCAAGCCAGCCAAACGTGCGCCGCGCCGCGGCTTTTTCGGCTTTGTCCGGACGGCAATCTATTGGGGTCTAGTGCTGTGCCTGTGGGCCGGCATCGGCGTCGCCGGGCTTGTCGCCTATTACGGCTCGCGCATGCCGAGCGCCAGCACCTGGTCCATTCCCGAGCGGCCTCCGAACGTCAAGATCACGGATCTCGGCGGCAACCTGATCGCCAACCGAGGCACCACCGGCGGCGAGGCCGTAACGCTCAGCGACATGTCGCCCTATATTCCGGAAGCCATCATCGCCATCGAGGACCGCCGCTTCTACTCGCATTTCGGCTTCGATCCGATCGGCCTCGGCCGCGCCGTGGTCACGAATATCGTGACGGGGCATGCCGTCCAGGGCGGCTCCACACTGACGCAGCAGCTTGCCAAAAACCTCTTCCTGTCGCCGGACCGCACGCTGGAGCGCAAGGTTCAGGAAGTGCTGCTGGCGCTGTGGCTCGAGCACAAATATACCAAGGATCAGATCCTGACGATGTATCTGAACCGGGTCTATTTCGGCTCGAATGCCTATGGCGTCGAGGCGGCATCGCGGCGCTACTTCAACAAGTCGGCGAAGGACGTCAATCTCGGCGAAGCCGCCATGCTGGCCGGTCTGGTCAAGGCGCCCTCAAGGCTGTCACCCGCCCGTGATCCCGCCGCCGCCGAGGCCCGTGCGCAGCTCGTTCTGCAGGCCATGCGCGACCAGGGCTTCATCAACGATGCCGACGTCAAGACGGCGATGGCGCAGCCGCCGACGCGCACCAAGAGCTACTGGAGCGGCGCAGAAAACTACGTCGCCGATATGGTCATGGATCAGCTGCCGAAGCTGATCGGCGGTCCCGTCAAGGAAGACCTGATCGTCGACACCACTCTCGACATGTCGCTGGAGGAAAAGGCTGAGAAAGCGCTCAGCGACGTGCTGGAAAAAGAGGGCAAGAAGCTGAACGCCTCGCAGGCGTCGCTCGTATCCGTCGATGCAACAGGCGCCGTCCGCGCGCTGGTCGGCGGCCGTGACTACGCTCAAAGCCAGTTCAATCGCGCCGTCACCGCCAAGCGGCAGCCGGGATCGGCCTTCAAGCCCTTCGTCTATACGGCAGCGCTGGAAGCGGGGCTCACGCCCAACTCCATCCGCAACGACCTGCCGGTCAAGATCGGCAACTGGGCCCCGGAGAACTACGAACAGCGCTATAGCGGGCCGGTGACGCTCGCTACGGCAGTGGCGAAGTCCCTGAACACGGTTGCTGCCCAGCTCGTTGCCGAGGTCGGCCCCGAGCAGGTGATCAAGGTCGCTCACAGGCTCGGCATCGAATCCGACCTGCAGGCCAATAACTCCATCGCGCTCGGCACTTCCGAAGTCTCACTGCTGGAACTGACCTCCGCCTACACCACCTTCATGAACGGCGGCTTCAAGGTGGCGCCGCATGTCATCACCAAGGTGACGACAGCCTCCGGTAAGGTGCTCTACCAGACCAATACCGACAATCCGCAGCGGGTGCTGAACCCCGATATCGTCACCAACATGAATGCCATGATGGCCGGCGTCATCGCCAACGGAACGGGCAAGGCAGCGCGCATTCCCGGCTGGCAGGCAGCCGGCAAATCGGGCACCACCCAATCCTTCCGCGACGCGCTGTTTGTCGGTTTTACCAGTCATCTGACGACCGGCGTCTGGTTCGGCAATGACGACGGCAAGTCGATGCGCAAGGTGACGGGCGGCGGGCTGCCCGCGAAAGCGTGGAAGGAATTCATGGTCGCCGCCCACAAGGGCATCACGCCGACGCCGATCTTTGGTGGCGGACAGATCATCGACAATGGCCAGCCGATGGCGCAGACGGATCCGAACGGCAATCAGCCGACGACCATCGGCAGCATCATTTCCGGCACAGGAGACGCCGGGCAGCCTGCGTTGCAGCAGCGCCCGATGCAGCAGCCGATCCAGCCACAGATCGTCAACCAGACGGCCGCCAATGACGATCCGCAGGATCTGCCGCCGGCAAATCTCACCGACGACACCAATCCTTACAGCTCCAACCCCTATGACAGCGATATTCCGCCCGCCGATATCGGCGATAGCGGCCCTCCAAGGGGCGCGGCGCGGCCGCACCGCTCTTCGTTGCTCGACGTCATCCTCGGACGATAAAATTGTAATTTTCCACCTTGCCGCTTGCATGGCCGCGGCAAGGCTGATCAAATGCGCGATTGCTTCAAATCCACCGGCCTGCGGCGCAACTTCGGTCGGGCAAGATTTGGGCGACAAACCATTCGTTTTGCTGGATTCCGGGTGATTTCCTGCCTTGCAGTCAGTAAAACCGCTACTTATATACGCGGCATCACCGCAGTCATGGCTGCGCAATCCTCAAGACCATCCCGTAAGGGGCTGTCAATGGAATGCCTGACAGGGGTTCCGACAGCTTGCTTCAAGGAGAGAATGACATGGCAAAAGTAATTGGTATCGACCTTGGAACTACAAATTCCTGCGTCGCCGTCATGGACGGTAAAGACGCGAAAGTGATCGAGAATGCCGAAGGCGCCCGGACGACCCCCTCCATGGTTGCCTTCACCGACGACGGCGAACGTCTCGTCGGCCAGCCGGCCAAGCGCCAGGCTGTCACCAACCCCACGAATACGCTCTTCGCTGTCAAGCGCCTCATCGGCCGCCGCTACGAAGATCCGACCGTTGAGAAGGACAAGCACCTTGTTCCCTTCAACATCGTTCGCGGTGACAATGGTGACGCCTGGGTAGAAGCTCAGGGCAAGGGCTATTCGCCCGCACAGATTTCCGCGATGATCCTTCAGAAGATGAAGGAAACCGCCGAGTCCTATCTCGGCGAGAAGGTCGACAAGGCCGTCATCACCGTTCCCGCATACTTTAACGACGCTCAGCGCCAGGCAACCAAGGATGCCGGCAAGATCGCCGGTCTTGAAGTGCTGCGCATCATCAACGAGCCGACTGCTGCAGCGCTTGCCTACGGCCTCGACAAGAAGGACGGCAAGACCATCGCCGTTTACGACCTTGGCGGCGGCACCTTCGATATCTCCATCCTGGAAATCGGCGACGGCGTCTTCGAAGTGAAGTCGACCAACGGCGACACCTTCCTGGGCGGTGAAGACTTCGACATGCGCCTCGTCGAATACCTCGTTGCCGAGTTCAAGAAGGACAACGGCATCGACCTCAAGGGCGACAAGCTTGCTCTGCAGCGCCTCAAGGAAGCTGCCGAAAAGGCCAAGATCGAACTTTCGTCCGCACAGCAGACCGAAATCAACCTGCCCTTCATCACGGCAGACGCCACCGGCCCGAAGCACCTGACGCTGAAGCTGACCCGCGCCAAGCTCGAAAGCCTGGTCGACGATCTCGTCCAGCGCACCATCGCTCCGTGCAAGGCAGCCCTCAAGGATGCCGGCGTTACGGCTGCCGAGATCGACGAAGTCGTTCTCGTTGGTGGTATGAGCCGCATGCCGAAGGTACAGGAAGTCGTCAAGCAACTGTTCGGCAAGGAGCCGCACAAGGGTGTCAATCCGGATGAAGTCGTCGCTCTTGGCGCCGCCATCCAGGCCGGCGTTCTGCAGGGTGACGTCAAGGACGTTCTGCTGCTCGACGTAACCCCGCTGTCTCTCGGCATCGAAACGCTCGGCGGCGTCTTCACCCGCCTGATCGAACGCAACACGACGATCCCGACGAAGAAGTCGCAGACCTTCTCGACCGCTGACGACAACCAGTCGGCCGTGACCATCCGCGTTTCGCAGGGCGAGCGTGAAATGGCTGCAGACAACAAGCTGCTCGGCCAGTTCGACCTCGTCGGCCTGCCGCCGGCACCGCGTGGCGTTCCGCAGATCGAAGTCACCTTCGATATCGACGCCAACGGCATTGTTCAGGTTTCCGCCAAGGACAAGGGCACCGGCAAGGAACAGCAGATCCGCATTCAGGCTTCGGGTGGCCTCTCGGACGCCGACATCGAAAAGATGGTCAAGGATGCCGAATCGCACGCCGCGGAAGACAAGAAGCGCCGTGAAGGCGTGGAAGCCAAGAACCAGGCTGAAAGCCTGATCCACTCCAGCGAGAAGTCGCTGAAGGATTACGGCGACAAGGTCACCGAAGCAGATCGCACTGCGATCTCCGACGCGATCGCAGCGCTGAAGACGGCAACCGAAGCTTCCGAGCCGGACGCGGAAGACATCAAGGCCAAGACCCAGACCCTCATGGAAGTTTCCATGAAGCTCGGCCAGGCGATCTATGAGGCTCAGCAGGCCGAAGGCGGCGCTTCGGGCGATCACTCGGCAGCCGGCAAGGACGACGTCGTCGATGCCGACTACGAGGAAATCAAGGACGAAGGCGACCACAAGCGGTCTGCATAAAGCGAACCGAAAGGTTCTTTAGGAACTTAGATCCGGCTGCCTTCGGGCAGCCGGAAATCCATTTCCGGGGTCAAATGCTGAATGGCAAAAGCGGACTTTTACGAGACATTGGGCGTCTCAAAGACGGCGGACGAGAAAGAGCTGAAAAGCGCCTTTCGCAAGCTGGCGATGCAATTTCACCCGGACAAAAATCCGGACGACAGCAGCGCCGAGCGGAAGTTCAAGGAAATCAACGAAGCCTACGAAACGCTCAAGGATCCGCAGAAGCGCGCAGCCTATGACCGCTATGGCCACGCTGCTTTCGAGCATGGTGGCATGGGCGGTGGCGGCGGCTTTGGCGCCGGCTTCGGCGGTGGTGGCTTCTCCGATATTTTCGAGGATATTTTCGGCGAGATGATGGGTGGCGGGCGCTCGCGCGGACGCTCCTCCGGCGGCCGCGAACGCGGCGCCGATCTTCGCTACAACATGGAAATCTCGCTCGAAGAAGCCTTCAGCGGCAAGACGGCGCAGATTCGCGTCCCGACTTCCATTACCTGCGACGTCTGTTCCGGCTCTGGCGCCAAGCCCGGCACCCAGCCGAAAACCTGCGGCACCTGCCAGGGCTCCGGCCGCGTGCGCGCCGCACAGGGCTTCTTCTCCGTCGAACGTACCTGCCCGACCTGCCATGGCCGCGGCCAGATCATTCCGGATCCTTGCAGCAAGTGTCATGGCCAGGGCCGTGTGACCGAAGAGCGTTCGCTCTCCGTCAACATCCCGGCCGGCATCGAAGACGGCACACGCATCCGCCTGCAGGGCGAAGGCGAAGCCGGCCAGCGCGGCGGACCTTCGGGCGACCTCTATATCTTCCTTTCCGTCAAGCCGCATGAGTTCTTCCAGCGCGATGGCGCCGATCTCTATTGTGCCGTACCGATCTCGATGACGACGGCGGCACTTGGCGGCACTTTCGATGTGGCAACGCTCGACGGCACCAAGTCCCGCGTCACCGTTCCCGAGGGAACGCAGGTCGGCAAGCAATTCCGCCTGAAGGCCAAGGGTATGCCGGTGCTGCGCTCGAGCCAGGTCGGCGATCTCTATATCCAGATCCAGATCGAGACGCCGCAGAAGCTCACCAAGCGCCAGCGCGAGCTGCTGCAGGAATTCGAGCAGATCTCGTCGAAGGACAACAATCCCGAATCAACGGGCTTCTTCGCCCGCATGAAGGATTTCTTCGACACCTTCAGCGACTGATTCGCGAATCAAAAGTGTTTCACATGAATCCGACCGATGATTCGGTCGGATTTTTTGTTTGAGCGGGCGAATCACGTCTGGCACCGCGAATCAGCCCCAAGTGAGCGGATCGAGCCGAAGATAGAAGGCGAGGCGCTCGCGATCCGGCTCGGCGATTTCCAACTCCTCGAATAGAATCGAGAATGCCCGATCGGCCTGCTGCGCTGTCGCCCAGCTTTCCCTGGCATTGGCAATCATCAACGCAAGATCGACATAGCGGTCTGCTTTTCCAACACGCCCGAGATCGATCAGGCCGGTGCATTGCAGGCTATGCGGATCGACCATGAAATTGGGCATGCAGGCGTCGCCATGGCAAAGAACCTTGCCGACAGCCTCCTGGGCAAGACGAACAGGCAAATCGCGTTCGACACGATCAAGCAAATCAACGGCTGGCTTGAGCCGATCTTCCGGCGGCAGGAAATCCGGGTTCAGCGCATCTCGCGCGACCACATCCACCGCCTGTGCGAACATGATCGACAGGCTGCGATCGAAAGGGCAGTCGCCGACGGGCAGTTCATGAAGAGAGCGGAGTTGCCGTGCCATCGAACCCCAGGCCTTTAACAGGGCATCGCCATCCAATTCGACTGCGGGCACGCCGGGGATGGCGCTCATGATCAGACACGCACCATTTTCGGCCTCGCGCCAGTCGATAAGCTCGGGCACGTAGATCCCTCTGCCCTGCAGCCAAAGTAGCCGGTCGCGTTCCCCGGCAAGCTCAGCCAGGCGTGCCGGCGACGCGATTTTCGCATAGGCACTGCCGTCCTCGCGCCGATAGACGAGATCACCCGATTCGCCCTCGTTCACGCGCGTCCAGTTGGTGCGCGTATGCGCGAGCAGTGCTTTTGCAGAGTCCATATGAGCCCCTATTCACCGTATCCCCAAGCAAGGCCATATAGGAAGCGCCATATCGCGGCACCAGAGGTTGAGCCAAGAGCGACCTTCGCGTAGGTCAACGACCGAGAAAGCGGCAAAAACCTTGCACTTGGGCGGGGTTCGGCATACGCCTCGGCCATCGACACGAATCTCAAAGACCAATGCCGGACAAGGTTTTCATCTCGCGACTGAAGCTCACGGACTTCCGCAATTATGCGGCGGTGGCGCTGACGCTCGACGAGCGGCATGTGGTGCTGACCGGCGACAATGGCGCCGGCAAGACCAATCTGATGGAGGCCGTCTCGCTGCTGTCGCCGGGCCGCGGCTTGCGCCGGGCCGCCTACACCGACGTTACCCGAGTCCAAGCGGCGGGCGGATTTTCGATCTTTGCCGAACTGGATGGTATGGATGGCACAGTCGAGATCGGCACCGGGATCGACACGACGGACGAATCAACTACTCGCAAGCTACGAATCAACGGAACACCGACGAAGACCGTCGACGAGCTGACTGATCATTTGCGCGTCCTCTGGTTGACGCCGGCCATGGACGGGCTCTTTACCGGCGGCTCCTCGGAGCGACGCCGCTTTCTCGACCGGCTGGTGTTGTCGCTCGACCCGGCCCACGGCCGTCGCGCCAGCGATTTCGAGCGTGCCATGCGCAGCCGCAACAAGCTGCTTTCGGAAGGCCGCTTCGATCCCTCCTGGCTTGCTGGTATCGAAGAGCAGATGGCGAGCCTCGGCATCGCTATGGCAATTGCGCGGCAGGAAATGCTCGGGCTCCTGGCGCGACTGATCGCCGAAACGCGCGAGGCGACGCCTTTCCCCTCGGCAGCGCTTGACCTGTCAGGCTTTCTCGACGGCCAGTTCGACCGGCCGGCGGTCGATCTGGAAGATCGGTATGCCGCGATGCTGCGCGACGGACGCTACCGCGACGCCGCGGCCGGCCGCACGCTGGATGGGCCGCACAGGGTCGATCTCCTGGTGCGGCACCGCGAAAAGGACATGGAGGCGGAGCGCTGCTCCACCGGCGAACAAAAGGCCCTTCTCGTCGGTCTTATCCTTGCCCATGCAAGGCTCGTGGGAAATCTCACGGGATATGCGCCGATCCTGCTGCTGGATGAAATCGCCGCCCATCTCGACGAGGGGCGGCGCGCTGCGCTTTTCGACCTCATCGACGGGCTCGGGGGGCAGGCCTTCATGACCGGCACGGACAAATCCATGTTCTCGGCGCTTGGCGAGCGAGCGCAATTCTTTACCGTTTCGCATGGCGGCATTTCAAAATCCTAGCATCTCAAAATCACTGGTCATGATAGGATCGCTGCCATGGATCCTTTGACACCAGACGAAATCGCCCGCTATCAGCGCCACATCCTACTGCCCGAAGTCGGCGGGGCCGGCCAGCAAAGGCTGAAGGCCGCGCGCGTGCTGGTCATCGGCGCCGGCGGTCTCGGCGCCCCGGTGCTGCAATATCTCGCGGCAGCCGGGGTCGGTACGCTCGGCATTGCCGACGACGACCGGGTTTCGCTGTCCA
>NZ_JAELTU010001055.1 GCF_016429015.1 Rhizobium sp. ASV20 | reverse complement strand
CTGGTATCTGGACGAGGTGGTCGTGATCGTCGGCGGCCGGAAACACTGGCTCTGGCGCGCTGTGGATCAAGACGGCTATGTGCTTGACGAGATCGTTCAGATCCGTCGCAACACCAAGGCCGCCAGGGCGCCTGCTGATCCGATTGATGAAAAAGCAGGGATGTCAACCGAAACGCATCGTCACCGACAAGCTTCGCTCTTATGGTGCGGCTCGGCGGCAGGTGATGCCAACGATCGAGCATCGATCTCACAA
>NZ_JAELTU010000154.1 GCF_016429015.1 Rhizobium sp. ASV20 | reverse complement strand
ATATTCGAAATGGTTGGAGACGACACCGACGATGTCGATCGGCAGTGCGCCGATCTTCCAGCGATAGAGCAGGTCGTTGAGGCAATGGCCGAAGCGCGACACCATCAACAGCACCTTCATGCGCTTCTTGCTGTCGTGAATATCGGCGACCATGGCGAACTTGTCTGAGATCGGCTTGAAGCCTTCGACCAGCGCTGCCTCGCTGACGCCCTCTTCGGAGATGAACGAGACGCGCATGAAGAACATGCCGGTATCGAGATCGTCGAACTGGCTGGAATCGACGATGTTGCAGCCCTCACCGGCCAGATAGTTCGAAATCGCTGCCACGATCCCGCGCGTCGACTTGCACGCAACGGTCAGTACATAGTTCTTCATATCTGTTACCTCGTAAAGCGGCTCATTGTTGCCGCTCGCTTAGCGCAATCAACCGGCGGGGAAAAGCTCCCGATCCGAACATGGGGCAAAGCTTAGGACAGGCGGCGAAAAATTCCGTTCCCATTGCGCCTTCCAGCCGCGTATCCCCGTCGTCCTGAGAGAAGACGGGCTGAATCTGACGTCAAAACGCTCAGGCGGCGACCGCTGGCTTCCGTTTCCACTTCCGCCAGCGGCTGGGCGTCGTCAGTTCGTGAACGATAGCACCGCCGATCGCCGAAAAGAGAATGCAGCAGCTGACGAAGACCGGGGCGTTCGCCAATATGTCGATATTCAGATGCACGCAGACGACACGCAGGATGGCGAGCGTGAAGGCATGGGTGATGTAGATGCTGTAGGAGGCGTCGCCGAGATAGTTCAGCGAGCCGATGACAGGCAGCTTGGAAAAATCTATCGAAATGGCGGAATAGACGATGACGATGGCGGGGATGCCCCACATGTAGGATCGTGTGCTGGCGTCGCAGAGCGTCTCGTTGATCAGTAGGAACGAGAACCCCATGACGAGCGCCGGCCATGCGACCGCCTGCGGCAAGAGGACCTTGTCGAGATAGAGCTTGGCAAGTAGCACGCCCGCCAGGAATTCATAGATGATCGGGTCGCCGTAGAATTTCGCGGCAGTCAGATCGCCGGGCAGTATGCGGCAGAAGACGATGATGGCCGTCATAGTGGCAAAGAGCGCGACCAGGCGCCATTTCTCGCGCACGAGCAGCAGCAGGCCGAAGACGAAATAGAAGAACATTTCGTAATTCAGCGTCCAGCCCGGCACGACAACGGGCACGGTCAGCGTCGGATCGGCCGGGTTTTTCCAGGGAAGAAAGAACAGTGAGGCGAGGACATGCGGAAACTCGAACACGGTCGATTTCAGCAGCGTCGGAGCCACGAGTGCGACACAGGCGGCGAACAGGGTGGCCAGCCAGTAGAGCGGCACGATGCGCTGAATGCGGCGCCGATAGAAATCCAGCGGGCGTATCTCGCGTCCGACCGTCGTCAGCCACATGACGAAGCCGCTGAGCACGAAGAAGATATCGACGCCAGTCTCGCCGAACAGGTGAAAGACTGTCTGAAAACCGGGATCGACCTTCGGCACCTGCAGCACCGAATGAAAATAGACGACCATCAGCGCAGCGATGGCGCGCAGATACTGCAACTGGACAAGCATCCCGATCCTCACGCGGCCGCGGCCGACGCGAATACGCTCAGCCCGGCACCCGGCTTCCATTTAGATTTTCCGACCGCACTCGGACGGTGCGCGGCGTCTCAGAAGCGCGCATGTAACCGACGAGCAGCCAGAGCAGCCCGGCAATCTTGATGGAAAAGATCGCCGTGCCGCCAATCATCATATTCAGAAAAATGAAAAGAGAGAGTGAATGGACGCAGCGTCTTTGCGCCGGTGACGTTCCGGCAGGGTAAAGGCAGACGAAGAGCCAGAAAACGATCAGACCGAATATCGTCGAGCCGTAGATGAGGTAGACGTAGCCGCTATCCGCGAATTCCCCGATGCGCGAGATCGACAGGCCCAGCATGGACTGAACGTCGAGATCGAGCATCTTCTTGACGGTAACGCCGATACGTCCAGTGAAGTTGTCGCCCACTTCATCCGGCTTCATGAAATGCACGAAGAAGCCGATGAGGATGATAAGCGGCATCAGGATAAGGTCGAACGCCTTCGGAATTTTCGGAAACAGGAAATAGCCGGCAATGCTGACGAAGGAAAAGATCAGCATGGTGCGGGTGTCGTTGGTGAGCAAAATCAGCAGCACCGTCGAGATGAACAGCGCCTTGTCGAGTTTGCCGAGCTTCGGCCAGAAGGAAAGCAGATAGATGACGATGACGCCGCAGAAATTGGCAAGCGATACCTGTTCCAGGAAGATCGACGAAGATCGATGGTCGATCAGTCCGAAGGAGAAGCGCCCCTGAAAGCCCAGCGCATTGGCGAAGAGGCCGGTGTTGTTGAAGCTCATCTGCTTGATGCCGCGTGTATTTTCGAAATATTCGGCAGGATGGAAGAGCGTGACGTAAAACGGCGTGCTGACGACTTCGCATATGAGGAACAGCAGCACCATGAAGGAGGCGATGCGGAAGATGAGCTTCACCGTCCGTTCGCTTGCCCAGCTGCCGATGCCGGCAAAGGCGAAAATGATGAGCACGTTGCGGAACTGATCGATGAAGGTCAGGCGGTTGAAAACGGTAATGTAGATCGTCACGATCAAGGTGAAGACGAGGAACAGGACGAGCGGCAAATCTTCCTCGTAGATGCCCTTCTTGAAAATGAAGGCTACGCTGGAGATCATCATGAGCCCCTCGCAGAGCACGACATGCGTGACCGAAAGAGGCATCACGTTATGGTTGATGTAGGCGAGGATGCAATTGTAGAGCACCGAAAACAGCGTGATTGCCAGGATCGGATAATCGAGGCGTTGTCTATCGGGGAGGCTCTTCATCTATTGTCCAGGGCTGCGGCAAACTTTCAGCACCATCACGACGATGCCGGCGCAAGGATATCAGCCTCGTGATTCGCGACAAAGCTCTATCGCCCGCTTTCCATCGACCGCGGTAATTGATCAGCCGGCCGGCTTCACGGTCGCGCAGCTCGGAGCGGGCGCTGTCTTCTTGCCGGCCGCGGCGGTGATCACCTTCATCTGCGGCCGGTCCTTGCCGTCGCGGGGCTGGACGTTCAAGGGCTCCTGCGGCGGCCACCACTCACCGGCCGCCCAATAGGTCCAGCCGAGCCAAACGTCGCTGTTATCCGACATGATGCCGAAAACGGTTTTCAGGCCATCGAGGCAAGGTTCCGTTCCAGGCACGCCGAATTCGCCAAGAAAGCCGCGCTTGCCGTTCTTGCGCAACCAGCTCGTGACATCGGTCAATCCCTGCTGCGCGGAAGCGCTGCCGTCGCAGGCCGGATGCGTGCCCGAGCTGTCCGCGTCGAGATATTGATGGAATTCGAAGGCGTAGAAATCGAGGGGATCCTTCACGCCAAGCATGACCGTGCCGTTGGCGCCACCGCCCAGCACATCGGTGGACCAGCTATGCGCGCCCGACCAATTCGTGCCCGGCACGAGGATTAGGTTGCGTGCGCCAACGGTGCGGATGCTGCGAATGGCCGTATTGGCGGCCTCCAGCCAATCCGGCGCCTTGATATCGTGCGGCTCGTTCATCAGCCCGAACAGGACACCCTTGCGATTGGCAAATTCGATCCCGAGCCGTGCCCAGAAGTCGCCAAAGGCGAGATCGGTTGCCGGTGCCTGCGTCAGCTGTGTCTTGTCGTAATAGCCGAAATTATGCGGATCCAGCACGACGGTCAGGCCGTGCTTCTGAATGAGGTCGACGGCATCCTTCAACCTTTGCAGTTCCGCCCCATCGAACGGCTGGCCGAGCACCGGCTGCAGGCGTTCCCAGCGGAAGGGCAGACGCACCGTATTCATGCCCCTCGCAGCAAAATAACGCACTGTCTCTTCCGAAGGATAGGTGAAGTTGACGCCGGGCAACCCGTCGCGATCGCCATATTCGGCGCCCGAGAGGTTGATGCCGCGATAGCAGAGCTGCGATGCGGCGAGGCTGTCATCGGCTAATGCGATGGACGCAAAGCCGACAGTCGCCGCAAGCAGGCAGCGCAGCAATCTTGACTTTGGTCCGGCCATGGCACGCTCCCGCTTTGAACGAGCCATGTTCATAGGGGCCATCCCCTTGAACAATGATGAATGTGAGCCGCGCGCCGCGCCGCTATAATGAGTTCCTGCGAGCGTCCTTAACAGTCCGTTAGCCAAACATTTCTAAACTTGCGGCATCTGCCGGGTGCAACTTGCCCGCGGAGCGTTGAAAGCCTGACATGAGCTCAATGGAACGAAGCAAACGATCGGACCAACTTCCGGGTTGGCGTGGCATTGAGCCGTCTGACGAACATCGTCAGGGTTTGCGTCCGCGCAGCCCGGTGCTGCGCCCGCGCGACTTCGTTGCAGAAACCGAGCCGGTTGCCGATGCTCCATTGGCCGAGCCGCCAGCAAGCGCCGCCGTTGTTCAGGAGAAGCTCCAAGCCAAACGTGAACTCGAGGCCGAGGCGACCGTGCCGCCTGTGGTGAAGCCGATCGTCACACCGACGGTAGCTCCGGCTATCGAGGCCCCCATTCCACCCGCATCGCCGGCCGAAGTTCAACCGGCGGTGAGTATCGACGGTCCCTTGCTCGATCTGCGCAGTGCGGTTCGCGCGATATGGGGCAAGAAAAAGCTGGTTCTTGCGCTGGCGGTCGTCGGTGCTGTGCTGGGTGCCGGCGCCATTCGGTTGGTGCCGCAGAAATTCTCCGCGGTCACCAGCCTCTATTTTGATCCGCGCCCTGCCGGCAACGCCGATTCCGGGCAGCAAGCGCCGACGGCGCCCGAGCTCATTCTGACGATGATCGACAGTCAGACGCAGATCCTGTCTTCGGGCAGGGTGCTTGGCCATGTCGTCGACGTTCTGAAACTTGATCAGGATCCACAGTTCAATGGTGGCGCAACTGGCGACACGGCTAAATTTATTGCGACGGCAACCCTGGCGAAGGCTGTGCAGATCGCCCGCGAGGCAAGCACCTATGTCGTGACCCTGAAGGTAACGACGCGCGATCCACAAAAATCAGCAGTGATCGCCAACCAGCTTGTCTCTTCCTTTGTCGATGAGGAAAGCAGGGCGGCGGCGAGCAGTTACAAGACCAGCAATACCGCATTGGACAGCAGGCTCGACGATTTGCGCCTGCAGGTACTTTCGGCCGAGAAAGCGGTCGAAAACTATCGTGCCGATAACGACATGGTGGCGGTGGAAGGCAACCTGATTTCCGACAAGCGCCTGACCGCGCTGAACGACATGCTGGTGACGGCACAGCAGAAGACGATCGAAGCCAAGGCGCGGGCCGACGCGGCCGGCAAGCTGAGCTTTGAGGATGTGGTTTCCAACAACCCCGCGGCCAGCGGCGCGTCAACGGCATTGAGCAGTCTGCGTCAGCAATATGCGGCGCTTGCCGCCAATGTCGGCAGCCTGCAAAGCCAGCTCGGCGCCCGCCATCCGCGTTTGCTTGCCGCCAAATCCTCGCTCGAAAGCCTGGGGGCGGAAATCCGTAACGAGTTGCAGCGGCAGATGACCTCGGCGCGTTCAGACTATGAGCAGGCGCAGAGGGCCGAGCAGGATATCGCCAAGGAGCTGACGGTTCAGAAGGCGTCCCAGGTCAATACGTCGGGCAAGCTCGTCGGACTTAACGAGCTGCAGCGCAAGGCAACCGCCGCGCGTGATCTCTACGAATCTCTTCTGAAACGGTCGGGTCAGACGAGCGATGCGCAGGACCTGTCCCGGAGCAATATTCGCGTGATCTCCGAAGCCGAACCACCATTGACGGCGGACGGGCCAAGCCGGAAAGTGATGATGGTGGCTGGGCTTATTGCCGGAGCGATCTTCGGCGCAGGGATAGGCATGGTTTTTGCAATCCTGCTCGGGCTATTCCGGCATCCTGTCGTTCGCAGCTATCTCGGCAAGTGATCTTTTCCCATTTTTATGCGTTTTCGGCCTCGTCAACATCGAGGATGTAATTGTGCGGCAGCTGTTCTACATGTAAATCCGCACTCAAATGAATTGAGATCTGCTAATGAAAGTGCGATGCAATCATTATGCGTCATGCGGTGCTTCATGAGACAATCAATGCGAGAGAACCGGTATGCCGCGTTGATGACAGGCGCCAGGGGGAGCTGACCGATGGTGCCCGCGGATAAGCTTGTTCTGCCGTTTCTGGCATTGCCGCGTTCGACGAAGCGTGCTCTTGCTCTGCTCGTCGACGCCAGCCTCTGTGTGCTGACGGTCTGGTTCGCCTATTGTCTGCGCCTCGACGATTGGGTCATCCTCGAAGGCGTCGAATGGCTTCCGGCCATCGTCTCGCTTCTTGTCGCCATTCCCATCTTCATCGTACTGGGCCTTTATCGCGCCATCTTTCGATATGCTGGTCTTTCGGCATTCGTGACCGTCGTCAAGGCGGTGGCGATCTATGCGCTGGCCTTCATGACGATTTTTACAGCGATCAGCGTGCCTGGTGTGCCGCGCACTGTCGGCATCCTGCAGCCTTTGCTGCTGCTGATCGCTATCGGCCTGTCGCGCATGTGGACGCGTTATTGGCTCGGCAACGCCTATCAGCGGCTGCTGAACCGCAATCAGCTTGCCAAGGTGCTGATCTATGGCGCCGGCGCTTCGGGCCGGCAGCTTGCCGGCGCACTTGCCAACAGCGCCGAGCTGAATGTCGTCGGCTATCTCGACGATGACCACAACCTGCATAGCAGCATCATGGGCGGCCTGCCGATCTACGATCCTGCGGACTTGCCGGCGCTTGCCATGTCCGGGGAGATCAAGGGCGTGCTGCTGGCCTTGCCGAATGCGACCAGACAGCGGCGCAATGAAATCCTCGAAGACATGCGCAAGGCGCGCGTCACAGTGCGGACCATGCCGGATCTGACAGCGCTTGCGCAGGGCCGCGTCGCGGTGTCCGACCTGCGCGAACTCGATATCGAAGATCTGCTCGGACGTAACGTGATCGCGCCCGACAGGGCGCTGATCGAGAAGAACATCCGCGGTAAGGTGGTCATGGTGACCGGCGCCGGCGGTTCGATCGGCAGCGAGCTCTGCCGTCAAATCCTGAAAAACGGCCCATCTTCGCTGCTGTTGGTGGAGCAGAGCGAGTTCGGTCTCTATGCCATTCATGGCGAGTTGGAAAAATCTGCCGTCGCCGCCGGCTACACCGACATTCGCATCATCCCTTTCCTCGCCTCCGTCCGGGACGGCCAGCGCATCCGGCAGATCATGGAGGCATGGCGGCCGAAGACAGTCTATCATGCCGCTGCCTACAAGCATGTGCCGCTCGTCGAGTACAATCCCGTCGAGGGCATCCGCAACAATGTGCTGGGGACGCAGATAGCAGCCGAAGCCGCCCGGGATTTCGGCGTCGAAAATTTCGTTCTCATCAGCACCGACAAGGCCGTGCGTCCGACCAACATCATGGGGGCCAGCAAGCGGCTGGCGGAAATGGTGCTGCAGGCGATGGACGCAGATCGGAAATCAGGCGCGGACAGCACGAATTTTGCCATGGTCCGCTTCGGCAACGTGTTGGGGTCCTCAGGCTCGGTCGTACCACTCTTTCGCCAGCAGATCCGTGATGGCGGCCCGATCACGCTGACGCATCCGGAGATTACCCGCTATTTCATGACCATTCCCGAAGCATCGCAGCTGGTAATCCAGGCCGGCGCGATGTCGGGCGGCGGCGATGTCTTTCTACTTGATATGGGCGAGCCGGTGCGCATCGCCGATCTTGCACGCCGCATGGTGGAATTGTCTGGCTTGACTGTGCGGGATGCGAATGAGCCCGATGGCGACATCGAGCTAGAGATCACCGGGCTGCGCCCGGGCGAGAAACTTTATGAAGAGCTGCTGATCGGCGATGATCCGCAGCCGACGGGCCACCCGCGTATCATGCAGGCCAAGGAGGATTTTCTGCCTTGGTCGGAGTTGTCGAAACGGCTCTCTGCACTCGAGGCGGCGCTCGACGAGAACGACATACCCCTGGCGAGAGCCCTGCTGGAAAAGCTGGTGTCCGGTTATGCGCCGAGCAGCGAAGTGGTGGACCTGGTCTATCGCGAACGCGGAACGGATCTTGCGATCGATCGGCCCGATCTCGACAACGCCGTGCCGCTATAGAGACCATTTCAGCCGCTTGCAGCGGCTTTTCATTCACATTGACAGATGAACAGTAGGCGGCGCGTTGAACGCCGCCGTCTGGCCCGCGTTTGCAATGATGCTTTCCTACTGCTTGACGCTGACGGCATAACGCCAACGCCGCAGCTGATCGCATGTGCGGAACCAGTGTGTCGTCATCCGCAACAGGAAATGCCGCTTCACGGCGCGGTAATGGGAGCGATTGCCGATCGTCGTATCGACACGATGCGGGCTGAATTCGGCGAGATTATCCAGCGTCGCGAAGGTCTGGACGCCGGTGGACCAGCCGCGTTCGAGGGCGACGTCATAGGGCAGCAGCAACGGCTTCAGCGTCAGCAGCAGTTTCATGGCCGCCTTGCGGTCGACGATATAACAGGCCGCAGACCCCTGTGGGCCATGCATGCAGCGGCCGATGACGTCATGCTTTGCTGTTTCGCACACCTGCTTGAAACCAACCAGACGGTGATTGACGAGCTTGACGAGGCCCGTGCCCCCGATACTGTCCATCGCAGCGATCGCGCGCGGGATAAGCTTCTCGTTCAGCTCGATATCGTCTTCCATGATGATAGCCATCTTGTCGCCTGTCGCGACGAATTGCTCCAGTGCGAGCAGATGGCTGCGATAACAGCCGTATTCGCCAGGCAGAAGCTTGCGGCCGTTATGATAGATGAAAGACTTTTGCTGAAAATCGACGCGATCCTGATCCGCAACGGCTTTGCCATCAATACCCGGAATTCGGGTGATGCCCAGGTCGTATTCCGCAGCCTGACCACGCAAGCGCTCCCAGCGATCGCGAGAACGATCGAGGTTGATGACATAGAGGCGCACTTGCTGGATTGCGTTTTCAGCAAGCAAAGGATCCGTCTGGGGAGAGGTGCGATCTATCTGTTCGAGAATGACTGTTACTCCTACAAACAGAAATTGTACCGTTGGGAACAAAAGTAGCGCTTTTTCTACTATATACCATGCTTATGAATTGTCGCAAATCCCGGCTTCGCGCCAATGTTGCATTCTTGGATAAAAGCATTTTATTTGGTGTAACGAAGCGTGAGCATATCCATTGGCCTTTCCACGCGGTTGCTTCTCTCGATTGTGATGGGCGAACTGTTGGTGCGTGACGCCGGCCTCACTATATTTTAAGCAAGCGTCGTGCATCTGTTGTGCTCGCATCGGGCAAAGGAGCGTAGCAATTCATGTGGAACAAATCGAAAATCGCCATTGCCGCTCTGCTATTTGCCGGTGTCATGCCTGTTGCGGCGTTGGCCGACAATCCGCTTCTGCCCAAGCCATATGTTGCGCCCGTCTATCCCTACAAGAACCTGCCGGGGGTAACCGCGCCGAAGATGGCCGCTGACGAGAAATTTCAATGCAACACCACCACGCTATATTCGGATGACTACTATAGGGGCTTTTATTATCGCGGACTGCCGCGCCTCGGTTATGTCTGTGAACAGAATGGCGTGATTTCCAGCAGCACGAGAAAGCCGAACTATCAATATTGGCAGTACAATGGTCCCGACCGCTGAGGCATGACGGGCATGCTTGCTGAAATATGCGGCAATGCAGCCAAAATGGGCGCAGCTTCACATTTGAGGGCTGCGCTTTTTTAGGCGTTGATCTGAAAATAAATTTCATGTTTTCATGTAAATGCGCGAACGTCGTTGACGAATGCGAAAATTTGTCCCAAGATTACGAAAATAAATTACGTAATGGGAACTCAAAAGTATGCGAGTTGGAATCATTGGGCTAGGGTTCCGCCTAGGATATCTGGGCTATGTGTTCAAGGCGATCGACGAGAGCTTCGAGATTGCCGGATATGTTGATCCGGAACCGGCGGGCTTGCCTGGTTTGATCGAGAAGGGGATATCGGCTGGAAAGGCCTATGCTACTCCTCAAGAGCTGATCGCCAACGAAAAGCTCGATTTGCTGATGATCGGTTCGCCGAACCATATGCATCTCGATCACATCCGCATCGGCCTCGAGGCCGGGCTGAAGATTTTCTGCGAAAAGCCGATCGTTTCCACCATCAAGGACAGCATCGAGCTTGCCCATTTGATGGCGAAATACGGTCATGAGCGGCTGATGGTCGGTCTCGTGCTGCGCTACTCGCCCATGTATCGCGATCTGCTGACGGCACAGGCCGAAGGAAAGCTCGGTCACGTCGTGTCGATCGAGGCTGCAGAGCATATCGAGCCCTATCATGGCGCCTTCTTCATGCGGGATTGGCGCCGCTACCAGCACTATTCCGGCAGCTTCCTGCTGGAAAAATGCTGCCACGACCTCGACCTTTATAATGGCGTCGTCGGTGCTCGTCCCGAGCGCGTTGCAAGCTTCGGCGGCCGCAAGACCTTCATTCCGGAAAACGATCCCGCACGCGAAGGGATCAATGATCTCGAGCTTTTCCATCGCAAGCCGAGTGGCTGGATGGGATCGGACAAGGTCTTCGACAGTGATGGCGACATCATCGATTATCAGGTCGCGATCATCGAATATGCCAACGGCGTCGGCATGAATTTCCACACCAATCTGAACGCGCCGGACCAGTTCCGCCGTTTTGCCATCATGGGCTCGCGCGGCATGGCCGAGGGCGACTTCATCCGCGGTTATTTCAATGTTCACGAGGTGCTCACCGGCAAGAAGGTGATCGGAAATACCTACGCGGCTACCTCGCTTTCGCAGCACTATGGCGCCGATGAACAGATGGCCGCCGATATCGTCTCGCATGTCAAATTGGGCCAGCATCTGCCGGTCTCCACCTTGAATGCGCTTGAGGCGGGCATTCTGGCACTCTCGATAGACGAGGCGCGCATGAAGAAAACGGTTGTCGATCTCCGTCCGATATGGGACGAATTCGACGAAGCGCTCTATGCAAAAGTAGCCTAGGGAGGGGCGTAAGATGGGTGTTCAACGCAGCACAGTCATCTTCGCTTGGCTCCTGCTTTTTCCGGCTCTCCTCTACGTCACCGTCATTGTCGCCTATCCGCTGGTCGACACGATAATCCTGTCCTTCACCGATGCATCGTTGAAGAAGGTGACGAATTGGGTTGGTTTCGAGAATTACGCCAAGATCTTCAATGAGACCTTCGCCTCGGTGATCGTCCGTACCTTCATCTGGACGTTCTTCTCCGTGTCGATCAAGATGATCATCGGCACGTTGGGTGCGGCGCTTCTGAATTCGGCGGTGCCCGGCCGGTCGCTTTTCCGGGTGCTGACAATGCCTCCCTGGGTTGTGCCGATGGCGATCGGCATCTTCATGTGGGGCTGGATGTATAACGGCCAGTTCGGCATGATTTCCGGCCTGCTGCAGCGTTTCGGCATCGTCGATAGTCCGGTGGCGTTTCTCGCCTATGGCAGTTCCGCCTTCTGGGCGACGATCATCACCGACGTCTGGATCGGCGTGCCGATGGTCACGCTTTACATGCTGGCCGCCATGCAGGCGATCCCAAATGATCTCTACGAAGCCGCCTGGACGGATGGCGCCGGTCGCTTCTATCGCTTCCGCCGCATCACGCTGCCGCTGCTGGTGCCGTCTCTGGTCACCATGTCGATGCTGTCGCTGATTGCCACCTTCAATTCCTTCGACATCATCTGGATCCTGACCCGCGGCGGCCCGAACGGCGAGACGACGACGATGATCATCGACACCTATCGCACGGCGATCGGCTCCTACAAATATGGTGAGGGTGCCGCGCGTGCTGTGCTGATCTGCATCTTCCTGTCGCTCTTCTGCCTTGCCTATTTCCGCGTCACCAGCCGCTTTTCAACGGGAGCGAAACAGCGATGAGCAAGTCTTCGATGATCCATCGCTACAAGTGGTACGAGCTTGTCGGCATTTATGCCGGAATCCTGTTGTTCCTGACTTTCGTGCTGGCACCCTTCGTCGAAGGGTTTCTGGTCTCGTTGAAGCCGCTGAGCCAGCTGTTCTCATCGCCTTACCGCTTCATTCCCGAGAACGGCTCGTTTGCAGCCTACCGGACGATGTGGACCAGCGTGCCGGGCTTCGGCTGGTATATCTTCAACTCGTTTCTGATTTCCGGTGTGAGCACTATTATCGTGCTGATCCTCGTCGTGCCGGCGGCCTATGCCTTCGCGCGTTTCGAATTCAGAGGCGCCGGCCTGCTGCTCGGTGCCTTCCTGGCGGTCAACATGTTCTCCGGCGCTGTGCTGCTGATCCCGTTGTTCCGGCTCATGCGCTCCTTCGGCGTGCTCAACACCTATTTCGCCATGATCATACCGGGCGTCGCTTTCCTCATTCCCTCGGGGATCTGGTTGTTGCGCACCTATATGATGCGTATTCCGCGGGAGCTCGACGAGGCGGCCTTTGTGGATGGCGCCAGCCATTTCTATACGCTGCGCCGCGTCATCCTGCCGATCGCCATGCCAGGCATCACCGTGGTCGCTATCACCACGTTCATCGGTTCCTACGCACAGCAGTTCATCTACGCTCTTACCTTCAATTCGAAGACGGAATACATGCCGCTGCCGGTTGGGCTGTTTGCCTATTTCGGCCGGCAGGAGGTCGTCTGGAACGAACTCATGGCTGCAAGCTTCGTCGGCATCGCGCCGGCGCTGGTCGTGATCTTCTTCCTGCAACGGTATCTCGTCAGCGGTCTGACCGCCGGCGCGGTGAAGCAATAAAACCAATCTAAAACCAGAGAACGGGAGCTTAAACGTGACATTCCATTTCAAAACGGGGCTTCTCGCCCTTGCTTTGCTCGGCTCCACGGCGCTTGGCGCTGTGACTGCGCACGCGGCTGACAAGGAAATCAGCTGGATCTATTGCGGCGACAGCATCGACCCGATCCATGTGAAATACATCAAGCAATGGGAAGACAAGAATCCCGGCTGGGCTGTCAAGCCTGAAGTCGTCGGCTGGGAGCAGTGCCAGGACAAGGCAACGACGCTGGCTGCAGCCGGCACGCCGGTCGCCATGGCCTATGTCGGCTCGCGCACGCTCAAGCAGTTTGCTGACAACGATCTGATCGTTCCGATCCCGATGACGGACGACGAGAAGAAGGCCTATTATCCGGGCATCGTCGGTACGGTAACCTTTGATGGAAAGCAGTGGGGCACACCTATCGCCTTCTCGACCAAGGCACTCTACTGGAACAAGGATCTGTTCAAGAAGGCTGGTCTCGACCCTGAGAAGGCGCCAACAACCTGGGCCGAGGAAATCGCTGACGCCAAGGCAATCAAGGAAAAGACCGGCATTCCAGGCTATGGCCTGTCGGCCAAGACTTTCGACAACACCATGCACCAGTTCCTGCACTGGGTTTACACCAACAACGGTAAGGTCATCGATGGCGACAAGATCGTCCTCGACAGCCCCGAAGTGTTGGCAGCTCTCCAGGCTTACAAGGACATCACGCCTTACTCCGTCGAAGGTCCGACGGCTTACGAGCAGAACGAAATGCGCGCCATCTTCCTCGATGGCAAGGTCGGCATGATCCAGGCCGGCTCCGGTGCCGCTGCTCGCTTGAAGGAAACGAAGATCAACTGGGGCGTCGCACCGCTGCCGCTCGGCCCGTCGGCCAAGGGTCAGGGCACGCTGCTCATCACCGACAGCCTTGCCGTCTTCAAGGGTTCCGGCGTCGAGGACAAGGCGATCGACTTCGCCAAGTTCATCACGTCGCCCGGCCCGCAGGGCGAGTACGAACTTCAGGGTGGCGCCGGCCTGACGCCTCTGCGTCCGTCTGCGCAGGTAGACGAGTTCGTCAAGAAGGACGCGTCCTGGAAGCCGTTCATCGACGGCATTGCCTATGGTGGTCCCGAGCCGCTCTTCAAGGACTACAAGGGCTTCCAGAATGTGATGATCGCGATGGTCCAGTCGGTCGTGACCGGTCAGGCCCAGCCTGCGGATGCCCTGAAAAAGGCAGCTGCCGATCTCGAGCAGTACAAGTAAGAAGCCTGCAAGTAACCGGGCCGCGCGCTTTGCGCGCGGCCTTTCGAGCCCTGCCCGCCTTGTAGCGGCGCCGCGCGGAGACAGAGTTTGGGAAAGCTGCACCTTAATCAGGTCAAGAAATTCTACGGTCATTTCGAGGTCATCAAGGGCGTCGAGCTCGACGTGAATGACGGTGAATTCATCGTCTTCGTCGGTCCGTCCGGCTGCGGCAAGTCGACCTTGCTGCGCATGATCGCCGGCCTCGACGAGGTGACCAGCGGCGACATCATGATCGATGGCGCCCGAGTAAACGACCTGCCGCCCGTCAAGCGCGGCATCGCCATGGTCTTCCAGTCCTATGCTCTCTATCCGCATATGTCGGTGTTCGAGAACATCGCCTTCCCCTTGCGGGTCGAGAAGATGGCGGAGGACAAGCTCAAGGCCAAGGTCGAGCACGCCGCTCGCATCCTGCATCTCGATCAGCGTCTGCATCAGAAGCCGGGCCAGCTTTCCGGCGGCCAGCGCCAGCGCGTTGCCATCGGACGCGCGATCGTACGCGAACCCAAGATCTTCCTGTTCGACGAGCCCTTGTCGAACCTCGATGCTGCCCTGCGTGCCGACATGCGCATCGAGCTGGCGAAGCTGCATCACCAGCTGCAGGCGACGATGATTTACGTGACCCACGATCAGGTCGAAGCCATGACCATGGCCGATCGGATCGTCGTCCTCAATGCCGGCGAGATATCGCAGGTCGGTGCGCCGCTGGAGCTTTATCACAAGCCGGCAAACACGTTTGTTGCCCGCTTCATCGGCAATCCGAAGATGAATTTCCTGACTGTGACCTGCACCGGTGTCAGCGAAGCGGGTGTCGAAATAGACTATAAGGGGCAGAAAGCTGTCCTGCCGGTCGAGCCGCGCGAGGGAGCTGTCGGCAAGCAGCTGACGCTGGGCATTCGCCCCGAGCATATCCAGCTGGGCGATGGCGACCTGACATTGACCGTCGTGCCGACCGTGGTCGAGCATCTCGGTGCGCAGACGGTTGCCTACGCGTCCGCAGAGGGCATTGACGAGAACTTCTGCGCTACGCTGTCCGGCAGCGCCGCCATCCGCCTGGATGCGCCGCTGAAGACCGGCATGCGTATCGGCGACTGCCACCTCTTCGATGAAAGTGGCCAGGCTTTCGAGCGCCGCGTCGATCTGACCGAGATCGACATGGATCTTCTGAGCTCCTCTGCGTCCTAGTCTTGACCGCTCTGACGGCTATGGGGTCAGCGCTTCCATGAAGTGCTGGCCCGCTCTAGCGGATCGCGTCACTGGTTGGCTCAGGGCCGAGCGGATAATCAGAACATGAGAAAAACGAAAACGGCGGCCCGAGGCCGCCGTTTTCGTTCAGGCAGGATGTTTCTGCCTACCAGACCAGGCCGCGCGCAGCCACGTCCTCGACACGCGTGACAACGCCGTCGCGGTGGAACACCATCTGGTCGAACAGGTTGGAAACCACGCAGGTGTGGTTGGGAATGATGCGGATCTTGTCGCCGATCTGAGGGCGGGCGCCCTTGCAGTTCGTCAGATCGATCACGCCGTGCTCTTCCGAAAGGCCCTTGATGACGGCTTCCGGATATTCCACCACATGGCCGTAATCCGCAAAACCGAGCAGGTCCGATGTCAGCGCCTTCGAGCCGGCATCGATGACGGCGCGGTCTTCGGTCGGGCGGGAGACGACGGTGGCGAGGATGTGCATGGCGCACTCTTCCTCACGGCAATGACCGGCACGAACCATGGATCGGTCGTTATAGATATAGGTGCCTGCACGGTGCTCCGTGGCAGCCGGCACGAGATGCGCTTCGAACAGGCTCGGCGTGCCGCCGTTGCTGACGATCGGGCACTCGATGCCCTCTTTCTTCAGAAGGGCGACGGACTCGGCCAGGAACGCCTGTGTCGCTGCAGCATTGCTCGGCTTCGGATAGCTCATCAGACCGCCGAAGACGAGGCCTGGCTTGCCGGTAATATGTTTGCCGAGGGTGGTCGCCTGTTCCGGGGTCTGCACGCCGCAGCGGGCACCGCCTGTATCGCATTCCACCAGTACCGTCAGCGGCTTGCGTTCGGCAAACCAGGCGGAAAGCCCATCGACAGTGACGGTGCTGTCCGCGACGACCTTCAGGCCGGAAATGCGGTCGTTCAAGGCCGCGAGCCGAGCGAGCTTCTCGGCGCCCAGAATATTGAAGGTGATCAGGATATCTTCGAAGCCGGCATCGGCGAAGGCCTCCGCTTCGGTGACCTTCTGGCAATTGATGCCCTTGGCACCGGCGGCGACCTGAGCGCGCGCCAGCGCGGGGATCTTGTGCGTCTTGATATGCGGGCGGAAATTCAGGCCGTGCTGATCCATATAGGATTGGACGCGGGCAATATTTCCGGCCAGCCGATCTTCGTCGATAATCGGACGAGGCGTGGAAAGCCCTTCGATCCGGTCGCCGGCTTTCGGGCTGACTTCGGAGGCGATATTGTGTGCCATATCAGGCGTCTTTCCGTTCTGCCGCATGGGGATCGGCCACCATGGGCCAGATGTCTTTCCGCGCGCGGCGATAGGGGGTGCGAGCTGGATTGTTGGGATAGGGCGTTCCGGCCGAGCAGTAAAGGATCTCCGCCGCGATCTTCGAGAAAGATGCGTAGAAGTGGTTGGTCGATTTGATGACCAGGATTTTCTTGGCCGTCGGATCGATGCCCATGACCGAGAAAAGGCTCGGGTCGAAGCTCTGCGCGCGCGTCGAATTCAGGATGATGTCGATGCCGTCGAGCCGGATATGCGCGGCATCGCCGAACGGCGCGAAGCTCTCGCCGAAACGCATTTCGGCATTGCTGACAAGGCGCACGATCTTGACGTTGCCGTCGATGGGGTTGCCTGTGCCTGGGGCCGACTTGGCCCCGAAGCGCAGCGGAATTTCAGCGCCTTCTCCGGCGGCCATGCAGATCTGCACGGCCATCGGGTCCCAGATCGTGCCGATCGCCGTATCGGTGGCGCCGCGGTCGAGCAGTTCCTGCAGGATGACGGTTGCATCGCCGGCCGTGCCGCCGCCCGGATTGTCCCAGACATCGGCAATGACGACCGGACCTGTCGTCGCGGCCATGGCCTGGCTGACGGCCTGCTTCTCGTCGATCTGCGGCATGATGAAGGTGCCACGTTTCGAGAAGAGTTCCAGCCCTAGCTCGCGCGCAATCGCCGAACCTTTATCCGGCTTATTATCGGTTACGACAAGCAACTTGGTGCCCATTTCGGGAACGTCGCCGGCCATGAAGCCGTGAATGACGGAGATGGAGAGAATGTCCGCGTCGCTCTTTTCCATCGCCATGATCTTGTCGACGAAGGAGCGCATCGGCTCGCGCGAAGTCGGGAAGACATCGATCATGCGGCAGTCGAAGACCGACATGACCGGCTTGATCCGGCCCTCGAGCGTATCGATGGCGAGCCGCCAGAGGTCTTCGGCGCGATCGACGAAATCGGTGTGCGGGAATTCCTTGAAATAGACGAAGAAGTTCGCGGCGGCGAGCCGCTTTGCCGTCAGGTGGCTGTGCGGATCAAGCTCGGCGCAGACGAGGATGTCCGGCCCGACGATTTCGCGGACGCGCGACAGGAAATCGCCTTCGGTGTCCTCGTAACCATCGGCGACCATGGCGCCATGCAATCCCAGCACCACGGCATCGACCGGCATCGCTGCTCGCAACTGGTCGAGGATTTCGTCCCGCAACTCTTCATAGGTCCGACGGTTCACCAGACCTGCCGGATCCGCCCAGGTGGCGGTTCCTTCGATCACATCCCAGCCCTTTTGCGCTGCGACCTGCCGTCCGACAGTGATCGGCGCGGAGCAGAGCGTCGGCGTTTCCGGGTGCATGCCCGGCGGCGCATAGAGAGACGCCTCGAATGCGCGCCGATCAATGCAGATGGGAGAGAAGGTGTTCGTCTCGGTCGCTAGAGCCGCGGTGAAAATGCGCAATGCTGTCGCCTCTATTCCATTGGGTTCGGCAGGTAACCGGTGAAGCCGCTGATCTTCCACCGTCCCTGATGCAGGCGGCAATAATAGAGCGTCTGCCATTTCATGATGTCGATGCTGCCATCCGACTTCTTCAGGCTGCCGTCGAATTTCTTGCGCACCAGCGCCATGTCGCCTTCGATCTCGATGTCTTCGAGCGTCGTGGTCGTGAAAATGGCGGTGCGTGTGTCCTCAGCGAAGGATTGCGTCGCGAAGTCGCGCGCCTGGCGCAGCCACTCATCGCGATAGGCAACAAGGTTCGGGAAGGCGAGGCGCCATTTGTCGGGGCTGATTTCACGCTTGCCGTCGATGCCGATGAAGCCGTCTTCGACGAAATCGCCCGCTACCATCGACCAATCGGCGGCCAGGAAGGCATCGATATCACGCGGGACGAGCATCTCCCAGATCGCATGCCTGGCGGCATCGCTGACAGGGAAGGGATTCTTGAAAGGATCACGCATTATATCCGCCGCCATTTAAATTCTTTTCATGATTTTCGATTTTCACTGGCCAAATTCTGCTTTCTATGGTCATTTGTCAACGTATCAAGAAAATAATTTGCAGGAATCATATGATGTTTGTCATGCATATGGCTCCCGTCAGAAGGGCGTAAACGGCAAGCAGCGCCCCCTCGCACACTCGTAGGCAGGCATTGATGACGAATTGCGAGATTGAGATGGTTTGCATCGCTTATTAAGTGTCGGACGTTTAGAGCCCAGCGACAGAATAAAAGGGGAAGCTGATGGATATCTTCACGACCATGCAGGACGAGAGGGGCCGGCTTTCTCAATCGGAAATCCGCATCGCCGACATCGTCCTCAACGACTTCGAATTTGCCGTCAACGCTTCCATCATCGAGCTGGCGGGCAAGGCGGAT
>NZ_JAELTU010001054.1 GCF_016429015.1 Rhizobium sp. ASV20 | reverse complement strand
ACGCCGGCAAGAAGAACTAATCTCGTTCTCGGTTAACATATGCATGCTTGATATCATCAAGAACGTCCGCCTGGTCTTGAGCATCCTTCAACAACTCTTCTGCGTATTCTTGAGCATCCCGTATATCACGAATATGAAGCCCTCTGCTGCGGCAATCCACGTCGATGTCCGTCAGAATTGCAGCGATAAGTTTGGCTTTTTCTTGGCTATCGTGGAGGCGGAGCAATTTGGCTGTTGAGCTCGACGCAATCATTT
>NZ_JAELTU010000153.1 GCF_016429015.1 Rhizobium sp. ASV20 | reverse complement strand
GATTGCCTTTGCGACGTCTCTTTACCCCGAGGCGAAAGACTACACGGACATCTATGCCCGCTATGGTCTGCTCAACAACCGTATGCTGCTTGGCCACTGCATCCACATGAGCGAGCGGGAAGTAGCCGTGCTGGCCGAGACCGGAGCGGTCGGCGTCTTCTGCCCGACCTCGAACCTCTTCCTTGGCTCCGGCCTCTTCAATGCGGCGCAATTCGACAAGCTTGGCGCGCGCTGGTCGGTCGCGACGGATGTCGGCGCCGGCACCAGTTTCTCGATGCTCGAAACCATGGACGAAGCCTATAAGGTTCTGCATCTGCAGGGCCAGCGACTGACGCCGTTCAATTCCTTCTACCGCATGACGCGCGGCAATGCGCTCGCTCTCGGACTGGAACGACAGATCGGCTCGCTGCAGGCAGGGGCGGATGCCGATATCGTCGTGCTCGATTCCGGCGCGAAGTCGGCGATGGAGTTCCGCATGCGCACGGCAACGTCGCTCGCCGAAGAGCTCTTCATTCTTCAAACCATGGGCGACGACCGCTGCGTCGCCGAAGTCTATGTTGCCGGAAAAGCGATGAAAACCAAGAACAAGAAGCCGGCAGCAACAGTTCAAGCATCACTTCAACTTGCCTGACTATTGATGCGGCGGGCCACCAACGCCGTCGTTTCCGTCATCGGAGGCGACGGCGAAGGCATTCAGGGCCGTTTCGAACGTCCACCCATCGCCCTCGTCAACTCTTCTGCGGCAGCGCGCACGATCGGACCGAGCGCATTGACCTTCTCGTCCGGCAAGCGGACAGCCGGACCTGAAACGGAGATACCGGCAACGGCGTCGCCATATTCGTCAAAGATCGGCACCGCCACGCAGCGCATGCCAAGCGTGTGCTCCTCATCGTCAATCGACCAGCCGCGCGAACGTATCTCGGCAAGATCTTCTAGCAGCGCAGGGAGCGTATCGCGGGTTTTCTCCGTGAAATGCTGGAGCGTGCGATCGCCAAGTGCGGCTTCGATCCGACTATCCGGCCAGGTCGAAATAATCGCCTTGCCGATGCCGGAGGCGTGGATCGGCCCGCGCCGGCCAGGCCGGAAAAAGGCGCGCATCGGTGCATGGCTTTCCGCTTGCGAGATGAAAACGACGTCGCCATCCTCCTCGATGGCGATATTGGCTGTCTCGCCGGTTTCCTCCATCAATTGCTTGAGGAACGGCCTGCTGATCGTGCCAAGCTTGCGGAAACGCAAGTAAGCCGTTCCGATCTCGAAGGCCTTGACCCCGATGGTCCACGCGCCGGTTTCACTATCATGCGCCACCATGCCGTGCTGGGCGAGAGATGTCAGCAGCCGATGCACCGTCGATGGCGCCATGGCCGATTGATCGGCAAGGTCGGTCAAAACAGCGCCGTCTGCCGCAGCCACAAGTTCCAGAAGCTTCAAGCTGCGATCCAGTACCTGGACGGACGAAGCCGCCGCATTCTCGGCTGGCTTTCGACCCGGCCTGCCCCTCGTCTTTTCCCGATGCTCCGCCACTAAACCCATTCCCGATCGAACCCGCGCCGCGTCATTTGACGCGGCCTGCTTCGGCTTCATGACATATCCGCTTCGTCGCGATTGTTCCAGATTTGTTGAAAATGTTTATTTCCATATGATGGGATTGATTTCCATTTTATTATTGCGCCAGCCGGCGCATGCGCTACCTTCGCTGCAGAAACGGAGGAATTCCCATGGCAAAGATGCGAGCAGTCGATGCTGCAGTGCTGGTTCTGGAGAAGGAAGGCGTCAATTGCGCCTTCGGTGTTCCCGGCGCTGCGATCAACCCCTTCTATTCGGCAATGAAGGCCCGCGGCTCGATCCGCCACGTGCTTGCCCGTCATGTCGAGGGCGCAAGCCACATGGCCGAGGGATTTACCCGCGCGCGCGCCGGAAATATCGGTGTGTGCATCGGAACGTCTGGGCCTGCCGGCACCGACATGATCACCGGCCTTTATTCGGCGTCTGCCGATTCAATCCCGATCCTTTGCATTACGGGTCAGGCGCCGCGCGCGCGCCTCGACAAGGAGGACTTCCAGGCCGTCGACATCGCCAAGATCGCAGCGCCCGTCACCAAATGGGCCGTGACCGTCATGGAACCGGCGCTCGTTCCCTTTGTCTTTCAAAAGGCATTCCATACAATGCGCTCGGGTCGGCCTGGCCCGGTCTTGATCGATCTGCCCGTTGACGTCCAGCTCGCCGAAATCGAATTCGACATCGATACCTATGCCCCGCTTGAACCCTATAAGCCGTCGGCAACGCGGGCGCAGGCCGAAAAGGCGCTCGCCATGCTCAATGCAGCCGAGCGGCCCCTGATCGTTGCCGGCGGTGGCATCATCAATGCCGACGCTTCCGATCTGCTGGTCGAGCTCGCCGAGATCACCGGTGTTCCGGTCATCCCGACATTGATGGGCTGGGGCACGATCCCCGACGATCATCCGCTGATGGCCGGCATGTGCGGACTGCAGACATCGCATCGCTATGGCAATGCCACTTTGCTCGCCTCCGACTTCGTGCTTGGCATCGGTAACCGCTGGGCAAATCGACATACGGGAAACGTCTCGACCTATACCGAGGGCCGGACCTTCGTGCATGTCGATATCGAGCCAACCCAGATCGGCCGGGTCTTCGCGCCTGATTTCGGCATCGTCTCGGACGCTGGCGCGGCGTTGAAGCTCTTCCTTGACGTCGCCACCGAATGGAAGACCGCCGGCAAGCTGCGCGACTGGTCGGCCTGGGCCGAGGAATGCCGCGATCGCAAGCGCTCCATGCTGCGCAAGACGCATTTCGACCAGACGCCGCTCAAGCCGCAGCGCGTCTATGAGGAAATGAACAAGGCGTTTGATCGCGACACCTGCTATGTCTCGACCATCGGGCTCAGCCAGATCGCCGGCGCGCAGTTCCTGCATGTCTACAAGCCGCGCAACTGGATCAATTGTGGCCAGGCCGGCCCACTCGGCTGGACGCTGCCGGCAGCGCTCGGCGTGCGTGCGGCGGATCCCGACCGTCCGATCGTCGCTCTGTCCGGTGACTACGACTTCCAGTTCCTCATTGAGGAATTGGCCGTGGGTGCCCAGCATAAATTGCCCTATCTGCATGTCGTCGTGAACAATTCCTACCTCGGCCTTATTCGCCAGGCCCAGCGCGGCTTCAACATGGACTTCGAGGTCAGCCTTGCCTTCGACAATATCAACGCGACGGATGGAACAGAGCCGGGTTACGGCGTCGACCATGTCGCTGTTGCCGAAGGTCTCGGCTGCAAGGCCATCCGCGTGCGCAGTCCGAACGAGTTCCAGGAAGCGTTTACAACCGCGAAGAAGCTCATGGCGGAACATCAGGTTCCTGTTGTCATCGAGTTCATTCTCGAGCGTGTCACCAACATCGCCATGGGCGCCGATATCAATGCCGTCGTCGAGTTCGAAGAACTTGCCGAACGCGGTGAGGACGCCCCAACCGCGACCCTTGCCTTGCTGGACTGAAGGAGACATCACATGCCGAAATTTGCGGCCAATCTGACCATGCTTTTCAATGAGGTGCCTTTCCTCGAGCGCTTTGCACTCGCGGCCAAGGCCGGCTTCGAAGGCGTCGAGTATCTCTTCCCCTATGATTTCGAGAGGGACGCGCTTCGCGCCGAGCTCGATCGTCATGGCCTCACCCAGGTGCTGCACAATCTGCCCGCCGGCAACTGGGCCGGCGGCGAGCGCGGCATCGCGATCTTCCCGGATCGTATCGACGAATTCCGCCGTGGCGTCGCCTCTGCGATTGACTATGCGACCGCACTTGGCTGCAGCCAGGTCAACTGCCTCTCCGGCATCGCTCCGTCTGGCATGTCCGACGAGGTCTTGCGAACGACCTTCGTCGCAAACCTCGGCTATGCCGCAGCCGAATTGGGCAAGCACGGAATTCGCCTGTTGATCGAGCCGATCAACCACTTCGACATTCCGGGCTTCTATCTCAATACACCCGATCAGGCCGCATCGATCATCGCGGAGGTCGGCAGCGACAACCTGTTCATTCAGTACGATCTCTACCATCAGCAGCGCACCGAGGGTGAGCTGATCGGCACGTTCAAGAAGCATCAGGCTCAGATCGCCCATGTGCAGCTTGCCGACAATCCCGGCCGCAACGAACCGGGCACCGGTGAGATCGCCTATTCCTTCGTCTTCAACGCGCTCGATGCGCTCGGCTACGATGGCTGGATCGGCTGTGAATACAAGCCCCGCACCACGACGGAAGCTGGGCTCGGCTGGCTCACAACAGCCGGTCGCCACGCAGAAAGCGCCGCCATTCTCAATATCAGGAGCTAAGAACCATGGCACATATCGGATTCATCGGCCTCGGCATCATGGGCACGCCCATGGCACGTCACCTGCAGGATGCCGGCCATACCGTCATCACATCCAAGTTCGCGATTGCGCCGCGTCAGGAGTTGCTCGATCACGGCCTTAAAATCGTCGAGACGCCGAAGGTGCTCGCCGAAACCGTCGACACGATCATCCTGATGCTGCCGGATACGCCCGAGGTCAAGGATGTTCTCTTTGGCGAGAACGGCGTCGCCTACGGCCTTTCGAAAGGCAAGCTCGTCATCGACATGAGTTCGATCTCGCCGATCGAGACCAAGGAATTCGCCAGGAAGGTTCGCGAAACTGGTGCTGAGTACATTGACGCTCCAGTTTCAGGTGGCGAGGTCGGTGCTAAAAATGCCTCGCTGTCGATCATGGCCGGCGGCGCGGAAGCAAGCTTCGAACGGGCGCTGCCGCTCTTTCAGCTGATGGGCAAGAACATTACGCTCGTCGGCGATTGCGGCGATGGCCAGGTCACCAAGGTTGCCAACCAGATCATCGTCGCATTGACGATCGAGGCCGTATCCGAAGCCCTTGTCTTCGCCTCAAAGGCCGGAGCCGATCCCGCCCGTGTCCGCTCGGCCCTGATGGGTGGCTTTGCGTCATCGCGCATCCTCGAAGTGCATGGCGAGCGCATGATCAAGCGCACCTTCGAGCCCGGCTTCCGCATCTCATTGCATCAGAAGGACCTGAACCTTGCACTGCAAGGCGCAAAGGCGCTTGGCGTCTCGCTGCCCAACACTGCCTTGACGCAGGAGCTTTTCAACCAATGCGCCGCCAATGGCGATAGCGGGCTCGACCACTCCGGCCTGGTCAAGGCGCTGGAGCGTATGGCGAACCATCCCGTCGCCTAGGGCATCGCCGGGAAAATCGCGTAGCGGTTTTCCGACCGGAATGCGTCCCGAAACTGAAATAGGGCGTTTCGCACTTCGCGGGAAAGGCGAAACGCTCTGGAATGTGAGAGCTCGATGCCGCCCATTTCCGATCCACGCGCCTTTCTGGAAACGCTGTTTTATGCAGCAGTCGCTGCGGCGGATCCGGACAAGGCGCTTGTTGCCCATCTGCCGGAAAAGCCGAAGGGTCGCACGGTGGTGATCGGCGCCGGCAAAGGGGCGGCGCAAATGGCGCGCGCCTTCGAGCGTCTTTGGGATGCACCACTTTCCGGCGTTGTCGTGACACGCTACGGCTATGCCGTCGCATGCGAACGCATTGACGTGCTTGAAGCTGCGCATCCTGTGCCGGACGAAAACGGTCTGCTCGCGGCGGAGCGGCTGATGACGGCGGTAAGCGGCCTCACCGAAAACGACTTGGTCGTCGCCCTCATTTGCGGCGGCGGCTCGGCATTGCTTCCGGCCCCAGCCGGCGATCTCACGCTTGCCGACGAGATCGCCGTCAACCGGGCGCTGCTTGCCTCCGGCGCACCCATCAGTGCGATGAACGCAGTGCGAAAGCAGGTCTCGCGCATCAAGGGCGGCCGCCTGGCTGCTCTTGCCTATCCCGCCCGTGTTGTCTCTCTCGTCGTTTCCGATATTCCGGGCGACAATCCCGCATTGGTCGCCTCCGGTCCGACAATTGCCGATAGGGCGACGCGTGCCGAAGCCCTGGAGATCATAAGCCGCTACAGGCTCGACCTGCCGGAAGCCGTCTCAAGCCACATCGCCAATGGCATGGACGAACCGCCTTTGCCGTCGGATCATCGCTTTGCCCGCAACGATGTCAGACTGGTTGCTTCGGCTGCCATCGCTCTCGAGGCTGCCGCGACCGTTGCACGCGATGCCGGCGTCGAACCAATTATCCTGTCGGATGCAATCGAAGGTGAAGCATCCGACGTTGGTCGCGAGCATGCCGCGATCGTTGGCAAGATCTCGCAACGTGGTCTGACGTCACAAGGTCCCGTCCTTGTCCTGTCGGGCGGCGAGACGACGGTGACGATCAAGGGCAAAGGCAAAGGCGGCCGCAACAGCGAGTTTCTGCTGTCTCTGGCTTGCGCCATATCCGGTCAGGACGGGATTTCGGCACTCGCAGCCGACACCGACGGCATCGACGGTTCGGAAGACAATGCCGGCGCCTTTGCCGACGGCACCACTGTTTCACGGCTTGCCGCTCAGGGAGAGGATGCCCGCGACTTTCTTGACCGCAACGACAGCTGGTCGGCCTTTGACGCACTCGGCGATCTCTTCGTGAGCGGGCCTACCGGCACGAATGTCAATGATTTCCGCGCGATTCTTCTGGATCGGCGGTGAACAGTCGGCGGGGCTCATTCCTCGGCTACCCTTGCAAGGGTCGGCCACACATGTCGATGGCAAATGCCCTTAAGCGGTGTTGCGGGACGCCCCCTTTTTACGGCGAGCATTGAACCGAAATATTATTCCAAAATCGTTTCAGAATTTAGCAAATCACTATAGGCTCTATTTCGACGCGGCGGCGCGCGCTTCGAGCGAGATTGTTGCGCCCCTCGAGCAAGACAATCCTGTGAAGAAAAGCCGACATGCCCAAAAGAACCTCCCCGCTCGTCGCGTTTCAGTCCAAGACCTTCCGCTCGCTCTGGTCTGCAACGCTTATCTCCAATCTCGGCGGGCTGGTCGAGGGCGTCGGCGCGGCCTGGCTGATGACCAGTCTCGCTACCTCCCACGGCATGGTAGCTCTGGTCCAGTCATCCACCACACTGCCCGTGATGATCTTCTCCCTTGCGGCCGGCGCCTTGGCCGACAATTACGACCGCCGCCGGATCATGCTGATTGCCCAGATGCTGATGCTCAGCGTGTCGGCAACACTGGCCGTGCTGTCCTATACCAATGCCCTGACGCCCTGGCTGCTGCTCTGTTTTACCTTTCTCATCGGCTGCGGCGGTGCCCTCCACAATCCCTCCTGGCAGGCTTCGATGGGCGATGTCGTGCCCCGCGACCATCTGCCGGGTGCAGTCGCGCTCAACAGCATGAGCTATAATCTGATGCGCAGCATCGGGCCGGCCATCGGCGGCGTCATCGTCGCAGCCGCCGGTGCTGCCTTTGCGTTTCTCTTCAACGTCTTTTGCTATTTCGCGCTTATCATCACCCTATGGCGTTGGAAAAAGGCGCCCGCGCGCAATGCCTTGCCACGCGAGCCTTTCGGCAGCGCCATGTCCGCCGGGTTCCGCTACGTCCTGATGTCGCCCAATCTTCTCAAGGTGATGTGCCGCAGCTTCGTCTTCGGCCTGACAGCCATCGTTATCCTGGCGCTGCTGCCTCTGGTTGCGCGAGACCATGTGCATGGAACGGCAATCACCTACGGCATCATGCTCGGCTTCTTCGGTTTCGGCGCCATCTGTGGCGCGCTCCTGATTGGCCGCATTCGCGATCTCTTGAGCAACGAATGGGTGATCCGCTGCGCGTTCCTTACGCTGGCGGTCAGCTCTTTCCTCCTGGCCCTCAGTCATCAGGTATGGTTGAGTTGTCTTCTCCTCATGCCCGCCGGCGTCGCCTGGGTACAGGCCTTCTCCCTGTTCAACGTCACAGTTCAGCTGTCGACGCCGCGTTGGGTGGTCGGCCGTGCACTGTCGCTCTACCAGACCGCCACCTTCGGCGGCATGGCAGTGGGAAGCTGGCTCTGGGGCGAGATCGCCGATAGCCATGGCGTTACCGGCGCGCTGGTCATCGCAAGCGTCACGCTGGCCATAGGCGGTTTGCTTGGCCTCCTGTTGCGTCAGCCGGATTTCGAGTCGCTTAATCTCGACCCGACAAACACCTTCAGTGAACCGCAATTGCAACTGGATCTGCGCTCAAGGAGCGGCCCGATCCTTGTCATGGTGGATTACAGCATCGACCAGGACGACGTACCTGAATTCCTTGCCGTCATGGCCCAGCGCCGCAGGATGCGGATCCGGGATGGCGCAAAGCAATGGTCGCTGCTGCGCGATCTGGAGAAACCCAGCACCTGGACCGAAAGCTATCATCTGCCGACCTGGGTCGACTATGTCCGACACAGCCAGCGCCAGACCCATGCCGATGTCGACGTGTCCGAGCGTCTTGAAGCGCTGCATCGTGGCAGCGAGCCGCCTGTTATCCATCACATGATCGAACGGCAGACGGTGCCAAGACAAGACGACATGCCACTGAAGCCCTATCTCGACGCGACATGACGAAGCGAAAGCAGGGACGATCTCGAACTCCGTCGCCCTGCTCCCGCTGACAGGTTCAATATCCGGCTCAGGCGTGGCCGGATCGCAAAGTCTCCGTCGTGAAAGCGATCTCCTGGCCGAAGGACAGTTCGAGCGTGTTGCCATCGGGATCGGCAATGTAGGTCCAGCATCCGACCGGAGGGCCATCGTCACGTGGCTTGGATCTCAGGATCCCGCGGCGCTCGGCTTCCGACGCCTGGCGCAAGACCTCGTCACGGGTCGAACAGGCAATGCCTATATGACCGAAGGGACCAAGCGGCGTGTCTTGCATGGTGGTCGATGCGACAAGAACGAGCGCAAACGGTCGCAATCCGTCCACCATCCAAGCAACGGCGTCTATCGGCCCGTTGGCCTGGCGGCGATGAATGACCTGCAGATTGGCGAACTCCTCGTAGAAGGCGATGCTGCGGTCGAGATCGCGTACGAGGAAGGCAACATGCGATAATCCCAGATCCCGGTTGATTGATTGGTTCATGTTCAATTCTCCTTTCCTTTTCAGCGTGCCTCATTGATAATGTGAATGGAAATTGAAAGACGGTATTATCGCCATGCATGAAATGAATAATATCGCTGCCTCGGATTTGAATCTCCTGCTGGTACTGGAAGCGCTGCTTGACGAGCGCCATGTCTCGCGCGCTGCCCTGCGGCTCAACCGCTCGCAGCCCGCCGTCAGTCACGCCCTGGCGAGGCTGAGGGATATTTTCAGCGATCCGTTGCTGGTGCGAGGCAGGGATGGACTTCAACCGACCGCACGCGCGCTTCAGTTGGCCGAGCCACTATCGGAAGCTCTCGCGCTGGTGCGTTCGATGACGGACCAGCCGGATTTCGAGATCGGCCGGACCGAGCGCCTTTTCCGTCTATCCCTGTCGGACTATGGCGCCGCTATTCTCCTGCCGGCCCTTGTGAAACGATTGCGGCAGTCCGCCCCCCTCGTCGATCTGTCGATCGTCTCCTATGGAAGAGATAGGGCTCTTGCCGCCCTGACGGATGGCGAGATCGACCTTGCCATCGGCGTCTATCCGACACTGAGACAACAGAGCTATCGCGATCTTAGAAGCGCGCCTCTTTTCGAGGAGAGTTTTGCGTGTCTGATCGACGGATCGCACCAAAAGGAATCCCCCGATCTTCGCAGCTATCTTTCGCGACCCCACATTCAGATTTCGGTCGCGCTTCAGGACAATAGCGAGATCGATGCGGCGCTTTCGCGGCTGGGTCACAAGCGTCGCATCGCCATCCAGATCCCACATTGGTCGACGGCACCGGACTTGGTACGCGGCACGGATCTCATCCTGACGGCCGCGCGGCGCAGCCTAGACAACTTGGCGCACGACGGTCTTCTTTGCTGCGACCTGCCCTTCCCTCTGCCCCGATTTCCGTTCGTCCAGACCTGGCATCGCCGTCGTGAACAAGACACGGCGCATCGCTGGCTAAGAGGACAGATAGAAGAATTGGCAAACCGGAAGTCCGTGTAAGCCCGCTCTGGGCGCTCTTCTTTGCAAATGGGCGAACTCGGCTGATTGCAATTCATCTGTGATGGCGATCTACATCGCACCCGACCCTGGTTAAGATTGTGGCGCGGGTGCATCGGCCGTCAAAGTGCGCGATCTGCTCCAAGGCGTGCGCGATCTTCACATCCGCCGTTTGCGTTTTGGCTCCATCATCTTGCCGATGTCGCTGGCGTAAGGCCGCCACACAGTTTTTGCTCAACAAGACTAGATGCCCCGCGGATGCCTTCCTGCCGAACGCTCAGCCGGCATGCCTGGCAAGAGCCTCGAAGATACGTGCGATCGCCTCCGCGCCCGGATCGGCAATACCTGCGAGAGATCGCGCGTCCAGATAGGACGAGCGGCCGGCATTGGCATGCATCATGGCCGCTGTGGCATCTGCTCCCCGCCGTGCCGCCAAGGCGGCCGATGCCAAGTCTTCTCCCTTGGCGAGGGCGGCCAATGCCGGCGAAAGCGCGTCAACCATTGTGCGGTCACCCGGCTTGGCTCCTCCATATTGCTGCATTGCCTGCAGACCCTCCGTAAGAGCCCCAACCCAATCCTTCGATTGCCGATAGGCGTCGGCACTGCGCGCCATCATGATGGCGAACAGGACGCCACTCGAGCCGCCCATGGCCTTACGCTTGAGGTCACTGAGGGCTGAGAGCAAGGCGGCTCCATCGGCAAAGGGGAGCGTGTCGATTGCTGCCCTTACGGTTCTTGCGGCACCGGCAAAGGTACTTCCCGTATCCCCGTCGCCGACCTTGGCATCAAGCGCGTTTATCTCGGCCTCCATGGCAAGGCAGGTTGCAATGATCGTCTCGACGACGGCGCGAACGGGGACATCGGCAGACGCAATAAAAGCCTCATCCGCCTCGACCTTTGGTGCGGCAACCGCCTTGACCTCGTAGAGCCTTTCGAACCTTGGAAAATAAGGGGACGCCGTTGGCGATGTAAGGAAAGTCTCGCGTTCATCGGTCAGTTCCAACAGCGAGATCGAGAAGCCAGGCATTTCAAGTGCCGTCATGACCGTAGCAGGCCCGGCAATATAGCGGAGCTTCGAGCGCAGCGCCGACTTTATCAGATCCGAAAAAAGCACCAGGCATTCCAGATTTGAAAGGCCGCCGAGATTGTTGAAGATTGCCGCATATTCGACGCCTGACTTGAGCCGTGGTTCAAGGCGTGACACCAGATCGCCGATCAATGCGCTCGAGCTTTCAGGCTTGGCGATCTCCGCGCCAGGCTCGCCATGAATCCCCAATCCGATCTCGACTTCGTCTGCGCCGATCCGTTCGACTTTCGGATTGCCGGGTACAGTGCAGGTATCGCGCGCCGCGCCGATCGTAACGATGCCGCAATTTGCCTGCTCAACGGCGGAAAAAATCTCCTCAAGCGAAGCGCCGGCCCGCGCCAGATGTCCGGCAATCTTATGAATGAACAGGGTGCCGGCAATACCGCGTGGCCGCGACGACTGAGACGTCGCGAGATCGTCGGCAACGATGACCATCTGCACTTTAAGTCCAAGCCCCTTGGCCTTCTCGGCAGCCAGACCGAAGTTGAGCCGATCGCCCGTATAGTTCTTGACGACGAGCAGGCAGCCGGCCTCGCCGGTCACCGCGACGATACCGGCAAGGACCGCATCCACGCTCGGAGAGGCGAAGACCTCGCCACAGACCGCAGCCGTCAACAAACCGTCAGCCACCAGCCCGGCGTGTGAGGGCTCGTGACCCGAGCCGCCGCCGGATATGATGGCAACACCCGATTTCTGCCAGTCAGCTCTCAGAACCACTTTGGCACTGCTGTCCGGGGAGAACCGCACCAACCGCCCGCCGCTTGCTGCGATCAGTCCATCGATCGCCTCGGAAACCAGATCTTCCTTGCGGTTGAAAAAGGTGCGCACATCCACTCTCCCAGTTCGATGATGCCGTAATGGCGACGACACGCAATTCAATCACTTTCAACCTAACACGGGCGCTTCCATCAGGTCGACCCGTAGAAGCCGACCCTGCACTTTACCCGCACTCACCGACGCGAAAGCGCCGATCGCTTCGGTTTTTCGCCGTTTCGCAATGTTCTGTTACGCGTAATCCTGCGGCAATTTACAGGCGCTAGACGACAGAAAACTTGGCGCAGAGGAACCGACATTGATCATGCGCTCTATCGATGTGGTCCTCATTCCGGTCGGTGAGATTATCTGGGCGGGAGCACGACATGCCCAGCTGAGCGCGATCGGTGACTACGCCATGTCACGTTCAAGGATCCTGCCAGCAATCTCCTGATGATGCCAGGCCTCACCCATCCCACCTCGCCAAGGAACAATCCTTCATGCCACTGCGTCCCGCCGAAACCTGCCTTACTTTCCAAGTCCGCGACCTCGACCGGACAGAAGCATTCTATCGCGCTCTATTCGGCCTAACATTTGAACGGCATCAGACAGCCAACCAGAGCTTCGTCTTCACTCGCCTCTCGGCTGACTTCAGCATGAGCTTCATCCTCGGCGAACCTTGCCCGGGCAATCATCCTATCCCCACTTTCACGCTATCCGGCAAACAGATGCACGCCGTCATCGACGAACTGGAGCAGCAAGGCAGGCAATTGCTCGACCCGGTTTCGCCGGCGCCCTATGGCTTCGGCGCCGTGCTTGTCGATCCGGACGGCTATCGCATCGGGCTCTACCAGCTGACAGCTTTGCCCTCTCCCCTTGCAAAATTATAGGACGTGAGGATCGGAGCGCCAGCGCCGACCCGAGCTTTCGCGGCTGCATTTCGCGCGAAACGACCACATTCCTTCACGCTAATAAATTGTTTCTGCTTGCCCTTGACCCCGCAAACAATGTCGTTGAATATTTCCCTTGGGAGAGGCTTGCAGTGCAAATTTACGCGCCTTCTGAATTGGCGCGCAGGCGCAAGAGCATGATCTCCCGCCAAAAGGAGAGCCCCCTTGAAAAGCAAATCGTCTATCGTTTTGGTCGCCACAGTGGCTTCCGCTCTTGCCGCCATCTTTGGTGGAACGTCCGTTGCCATCGCTCAGGACGCGGCAACAAGCATCGTGGTCGGTGCCGATACGACCTTTCCGCCCTTCGAAACGGAGAAGGACGGCGTCGTCACCGGATTTGACATTGACATGATCAATGCGATCGCCAAGGCCGAGAACCTCACAGTCACGCTGAAAACCCTACCATTCAACGGGCTCGTTCCGAGCCTGCAGGCCGGCTCGATCGATGCCGCGGTCGCCGGAATCACGATCAAAGCCAGCCGATTGAAGAACGCAAACTTCAGCGATGCCTATTACAAGTCCGGTCTATCGGTCCTGGTGAAAAAGGGATCTGATATCAAGAGCTTTGACGATCTCAAAGGTCATGTCGTCGCCACGAAAAAGGCGACGTCGTCGGTCGACTATCTGACGGGCCACGGGTTTTCGTCCGACTATATCAAGCAGTTCCAGAATATCGATGCCGCCTATCAGGCGCTTGCAACGGGCGGCGCAGATGCCGTCATCTTCGATAACCCCGTCAATGTCGACTTCAAATCCAAGCACGACAATGTCGAGACCGTCGGACCGCTGCTGACGGGCGAATACTACGGCATCGCGCTCAGCAAATCGAAGCCGGAGCTCGTCGACAAGATCAACGACGGCCTGGCCAAAATCCGCAAGAGCGGTGAATATCATCAGCTTTTCGTGAAGTATTTTGGCGGCGATACGAGCGGCGAGGTCAATGATGTCGTCAAGCCAGATAAAGTCGCGCTTTCGGAATAAAGTCAGCTGGCGAGATGCCGGCCGAGGATGCCTCGGCTCTGCAAAGTTCTAAGATTGATCCACAAGCCGCGCGGCAGACAATTGGTGCCGCGCGTCTGACCTGTCATTGATAAATACAAAAACAAGGCACGGTTCATGGACGCCATTTGGCAAAATCTACCTGTCATCCTCAGCGGTTTGCTGCTGACGATCGAATATGCGATTGTCGCCATTATCCTGATGGTCATCATCGGGCTCATCGCGGCACTCATGCGTCTCTCCAAGGTTGCGCCGCTAAGATGGATCGCGACGGCATACGTGGAAATCTTCCGGTCAACGCCGCTGCTCGTCCAGCTCTTCTTCATCGTGCTCGGCTTGCCGGCAATCCTGCCCGTGAACGCCTGGTTCGGGCAGCTGACCTATCCGATTCTCGCGGCCGCCCTAACGCTCAGCCTGAATGAAGGCGCGTATGTCACGGAAATTGTGCGCGCCGGCATTCTCGGCGTCGACCGGGGGCAGAAAGAAGCTGCGGCGAGCATTGCAATGACCGGCTTTCAGACGATGCGCTACATCGTCCTGCCGCAGGCCTTCAAGCGGATGATCCCGCCTTTGGTCAACCAGGCGGCCCAGACGATCAAGGATACCTCGCTTCTGGCCCCGGTCGGCATTGCCGAACTGGTCTATAAAGGCGAAATCGTTATTTCTGAAACCTTCGCATCCTTCACAATATGGGGCTTCGTCGCGGCACTTTATTTCGTGATGATTTTCTCCCTGTCGAAGTGCTCATCCTACATTGAGAGGAGGCTTCAAGTTGATAAGCGTTAAAGAGCTTCACAAATCCTTCGGCCAGCATGAGATCCTCAAGGGGATCACCACGCATGTGGAGAACAATGAGGTCGTCGTCGTCATCGGGCCATCCGGAAGCGGCAAAAGTACCTTCCTGCGCTGCCTGAACGGATTGGAGACGCCGACCAGCGGTGACATCGAAGTCGCTGGGATGATGCTGACTGATCCCAAAACCAACATCCACAAACTGCGCCAGCATGTGGGGATGGTGTTCCAGCAGTTTAATCTGTTCAAGCATCTGACGATCCTCGAAAACATCACGATAGGACCGCGCAAGGTCAAGAAGATGGCGCCAGAGGAAGCTGACCGCATTGCGCACGAATTGCTGGCAAAGGTTGGCTTGCGTGGAAAGGAAGCAAACTACCCGGACGAGCTTTCCGGCGGTCAGCAGCAGCGTGTCGCGATCGCTCGCGCCCTCGCGATGGGGCCTGATGTCATGCTCTTCGATGAGCCGACCTCGGCGCTTGACCCAGAGATGGTGGGTGAAGTGCTTCAGGTCATGAATGGATTGGCGCGCGAGGGAATGACCATGGTCGTCGTGACGCATGAAATGGGCTTTGCCCGCGAGGTAGGGCACCGCGTCATCTTCATGGACCACGGCCAGATCCTTGAGGAAGGCGCTCCGCAGGAGCTGTTCTCAAATCCCAAGATGGATCGAACAAAAAACTTCCTGGCAAAGATCCTTTGAAGGGAGCCCGCCTCACGGTGGGCTCTTCCGCTTCGCCGAAGCAATCGAGAACAGAGCTTGCCATTCGTGCCGCGGATCCAGATCGGCGGCGCAGACGGCGATGGGCTAGGTGAAATAGTCCTGTCGAGGCTGGCCGCTGGCGGGCTAGATCCGCCCAGTCTACCGATCACTGCCCCTGATTCGGTCGATCAAAATTGATTAGCAACGGGCCGACTTAACCGGCCCGTAGCGTATGTCGCCAATCACGGACCGCCTCATTCATCCTTGAAGAGATGAAGCTGGCCACCGCCATGCGGGCGGCTCAACGGCAGTAAATGTGCAGGTGTCCCTACCCGCTAAAGAGATCGCGACGCGCTTAGCGGTCGGCCGGCTTCAATTTGTGAAGACATCTCTGGATCTGTCGGAACTCGTCACCGATTCAGAAGGATCCGGAGGGAAGCCGGATCCTTCCGTCTTTGATCGGAGGTCAACCGATCACGATGAGAAGCCCGATGGATCGGTACATCGGGCTTCTCGCACCCGGCCCCAGGTAGGCCAGGTAAGTGGTATTAGAAGCTGCGCTGGAAGCGGAGGATACCAGCCCACTGATCCTGGTTTACAGAATCAAAGTTGGTGTAGGAGACTTCCGGCTCGATGAGCAGGTTCTTAACCGGGTTCCACTTCAGGTTCGTGGTAGCGGCAAAAATCTTGCTGTCGGTGTAGGCAAGCTGCAGGTTCCACTTCAGCTTTTCGTTGACCGGAACGCCAACGCCACCCCAGAGAGCCCAGTCACCCCAGCCGCAAAGCTGCGGGCGATCAGCCGGGCAAGCCGAACGAGCCAGGTTGGTGCCTGCGTACTTGTTCAGGTTGTCGCCATCGGTGTTCCAGCCGCCCATCAAGAAGGCCGAGAATACGCCGAAGTCGGCATCGACACGAGCCTTGATAGCACCTTCAGACTTGATCGAGTCGTAACCGCCAACGACCTTGAAGCCCCATGCGCCGGACTTGAAGCCAGCACCGGCAACAACGTCAGGAGCGTAGTGGTTAGCCTTGTCGTCCGTCGCCCAGCTTGCGCCGTAGGCAGCGCCCGAGCCGCTGGAGTTCGAATCTTCGAGCGAGACGACAGCGGTGAAGCCGTTGCCTGCGTCGTAGTTGTAGCTCAGCTGGTTCAGTTCGTACGGGCCGTCATAGATCACGTCGTCGTTGATGACGTCGCCAGCGTAGCCGATGTACGAGTTGTACTGCGAGTCGGCCTTACCAACCAGGAAGCCGCCGAGGCTGATGTTGGCCCAGAGCAGCTTGGTGCTGGTGGAGTTGCCTTCCTGCCAGTCCCAACGGATGACCGTGTTGGTCTTCAGCGGGCCGTATTCGGTGTCCGTTGCAGTGTCCAGCGAGAGCTGAGCGCGGGTGTGCCAGAGCGTGCCGTTGTGGGTGTTCGGGTTGTAAGCATCGAACCACTTGCCTTCGGTACGGACCATGCCGCCGATCTTGAGGCAGGTTTCCGTGCCCGGAATGAAGAAGTAGCCTGCACCGTATGCGTCGCAGATGCGAACGTATTCCAGCGGCTCCGGCTCGGCAGCAACGATTGCGTCAGCTGCGTGAGCACCGGATACTGCTGCCAGCGCAGCAGCGGAGCCGAGAAGAAGGCTCTTGATGTTCATTAGAAACTCCTGGTTTGTATTTGCTTATTAACATTCCAAGGAGCGAGTAGAATACGTCGACCGACACCAACCATCCTGCAAACGGAAGGCAAACCAGTCACGGCATCCACAAGGTCTGCCGGCATCATCCCCACCCCTATGGAACCTCGCTGGCCTGCACTGGTATTTCACCCCACCAGATCGCAAGCCAATTTCAGATCCTGCTAAGTGGGTATATACATCCAGATTGTTTGTAAATGATATTCCGACAGACCCCAGAGCAAGGAAAATGCGACTGTTGATTTAGTGCAACACACGCACTTGATGGCTGGGTTGAATTCTCGACGCTTGCGGGATCCCGCCCGGCACATAGCCCCGCTGACTGCGAGGTCTCGCCTGCGCGAATTGCAAGCCGATCCGGATTGCCAAAAGCCGCAAATCAGTCCACCCTTCGATTATGGCCGATATTGCGCGACCATTTGTGACCGATGATGATCCTGACCGCTGCATCCGCTGCCAGGACGCGCTTCAAGCAGCCTTTCGTGACCTGGTCGCCGCCGCGACAGATGCTGGCTGGTCAGAGCGCGAGGTGCTCTCGGCAATTGCCGATTTGGCGGAAAATCACCTGTTTGCGATGGATGCCAACGCGAACTCCAAAGCCCTGATCGCGCTCCTCCGGAGCATGACATAGCCCTCGTTTGAACCGTGATCGGCAATCGCGGCAGCCATTCGCGATCGCCGAAACTCCGGCCCCTAATACTTCCGATCCACAGGCGCGACGCGATTGTATCTCGTTTCAGCATTGGCAACCTGTGGCAAGACCTCTAGGTAGGTTCATGAAGACTCTCGCCCTACTTATCCAATCCGTTGCTCTGGCGATTGCTGCCAGCCTGATCGTTTCCGGGCTTTTTCTGCCCTTTTACGGCCTCCTGGAGGGTGGCCCGAGCAACTGCCTGACGATGGATATTGGGGCATGTCTTGCCGACATCAGTCTCAGCGCTCTGATCTATGGCCCGTTGTTTTGCATCTTTGGAACTCTCATCGGTACGCCAGCCTTCATGATTCTCCTCACATGGCGAGATTGGCGGGTTTGGATCCGCCGATGAATACGACACGGTGGAATGGCGCTCTTATTCCCCGTACTTGCGCACCAAATGGTCATCAGCAGATGACAAGCGCCATAGGAGGATCGTCTCCGATCTCGTTTGGAAGGCAGCCATCACCATAACACAGGGAACCTGCGGCCTCAGCTTCAGACAATCGGCCGATCGATGGACTTGACGGGGGCGCCATGCGATCAATTTATTTTTGTGCCGAGGAATTCCCATGTCGGTTGCTGCCGTCATTTGTGAGGTTCGATATCGCATCGACAAGATGGCGATCGATGAGTTCACGGCCTATGCCGAGACTTGGAAGAGGCTGATTGAACGATATGGCGGGACCCACTACGGATACTTCATGTCGCGTGAGGCTCCAGCCGGTGCGGCAATGAGCTTCCCGCAGGCCGGCGAGGATGAAGCCAATGATATCGCTGTGGCGTTGTTCTCCTTTCCGGATGATGCCGCCTACCTTCGCTATCGCGACGACGTTGCCAAAGATGCAGATGGTATCGAAGCGAATTTGAGGTTCAGGAAAAGCCCTCCATTCATAAGCTACCAACGGGTCTTCCTCGAGCGTCTTTTATGATCGGCCATCGCCGGAAGCCGGCAGAGGGAACTCGCTCCTGAGCCGATTTGCAGGCAGCATTGCAAAACCTGCAGCGGCCACGACAGCGACAGGAACCGTGATTCCTGAAACCGGCCATACATGCATTGAAGTTTCAGCGCCCTTATAAGTTGACTCCATTTCTCATGTATATTACGCCATGCCGTCCGCTTCGCGGGCAGAGTGAAATGGGGATATTATGAAAAATTTCGTGGTCCTGACCGCGCCGGTAACGGCTGCGGCGGTGTTGAGTATTGCGCAAGCCCAAGCATCTGAAATACCGGCATTTGTTGAATTCGAAAGTCGGTGGAACAGCGAAAATTCGCAAGCCGGATTCAACATAATGCAGCCGTTC
>NZ_JAELTU010001053.1 GCF_016429015.1 Rhizobium sp. ASV20 | reverse complement strand
CGCATTGCTTCCAATAAAGCCTGGAAGTGCAGAACGCATCGCGTCCTTGTCGTCGGAATTTCCGGGTATCACGAAGGTTCGAAATGACAGCCGCTTGAGCATCTTCCCAAGCCGCTTGTAACCTTCTTTCCATCCATCATCCACGAGGTCACCGGAAATGACCAGGTAATCGGGCCTTAGCTCGCCAAGCCACGCGACAGCTTTTTCGAAACGCAGAAAATTATCGTTGTCGATCCCCGCATGAATGTCGGTTGC
>NZ_JAELTU010001052.1 GCF_016429015.1 Rhizobium sp. ASV20 | reverse complement strand
GCAACCGACATTCATGCGGGGATCGACAACGATAATTTTCTGCGTTTCGAAAAAGCTGTCGCGTGGCTTGGCGAGCTAAGGCCCGATTACCTGGTCATTTCCGGTGACCTCGTGGATGATGGATGGATAGAAGGTTACAAGCGGCTTGGGAAGATGCTCAAGCGGCTGTCATTTCGAACCTTCGTGATACCCGGAAATTCCGACGACAAGGACGCGATGCGTTCTGCACTTCCAGGCTTTATTGGAAGCAATGCG
>NZ_JAELTU010001051.1 GCF_016429015.1 Rhizobium sp. ASV20 | reverse complement strand
GTCTGCCAGAAAACTTGTCGAAGCTCGCTCGCAGAGCGGCTGTCGACCGGCAAGTCTGTGCTGAAGCCCGAATACAATTGCCGCCGACAGGGCCCACAGGAGAGACGCCGCCCACAGACCAAAACTTCCCCCAAAACTGGCATGCATGGCCACCGCCAGCAGAGGACCGGCGGTCAGGGCGATACGCAAACTGAGTGTCGTCAAGGCATTTGCGCTCTGGCGCAGTTCCGCTGGGATCACGTCGGCCATGGTTGC
>NZ_JAELTU010001050.1 GCF_016429015.1 Rhizobium sp. ASV20 | reverse complement strand
CCGTCGTGACGACGGACCTTCGCCTCAACGAACCGCGCTACGCCTCGCTGCCCAACATCATGAAGGCCAAGAAGAAGCCGCTCGACAAGAAGTCGCCGGCCGATTTCGGCGTATCCACCGAGCCGCGCCTGAAGGTTCTGAAGACCGAAGAGCCGGGCGGCCGCAAGGCTGGCGTCAAGGTCAAGTCGGTTGCAGAGCTGGTCGAAAAGCTCAAAGTCGAAGCCGGCGTGCTTTAAACCAGTCCGAACGAGGAGT
>NZ_JAELTU010001049.1 GCF_016429015.1 Rhizobium sp. ASV20 | reverse complement strand
GGCGAGATGGCGAGCGTATAGGCAGCCGACGTCGCCGCATTGTTGGCATCGGTGGCGCTGATCTGGAAGCTGTAGCTGCCCGCCGACGTCGGCGTGCCGGTGATCGCGCCGGTCGCATGGTTGAGCGTCAGTCCGGCCGGCAGGGTGCCGGTTGCGGCATAGCCATAGGGGCCGGTGCCGCCGGAGGCTGTCACCGTCTGGCTATAGGCTGTGTTCATCTGGCCGGCCGGCAAGGCACCGGCAGCCGGTGTGAAC
>NZ_JAELTU010001048.1 GCF_016429015.1 Rhizobium sp. ASV20 | reverse complement strand
TGATCTCGCTGGCTGCGAAGTCGAACCCAGAGATGTCCTTATAGGCCGGGAAGCGAGCTGCCTTCATGTGGTAGGCAATGGAGCGCACCTCGCGCTCGGCCATTTCGGCTTTCAGCAACTGGGACAACATCGGCACGGCCGCATCGAAGGCTGGAGCCCCTTGCTCAATCAGGTCTGTGACGGCTTGGGCCATGCCATACATCTTCAGGCTCCGCAACATGATGACGACGGCCGCACTTGCGGGATCATGACGCA
>NZ_JAELTU010001047.1 GCF_016429015.1 Rhizobium sp. ASV20 | reverse complement strand
GTTTCTCCTGCACGATGAGCCTGACGGGTTGTCACCTTACGAACTGGCCGAAAGGGCGGGCGTGACGCGCGCCACGATCACCGGGCTTGTTGACGGCCTTGGGCGTGATGGTTTCGTTACGCGCCGAGCCGGCCTCGATGATCGACGGAAAATCGCTGTCGTACTGACCGAAGTGGGACGCAAGACGGCGCGCGATCTGCTCGATGGCCATAGCGCATGGATCGCCTCCCTTTTCGCAGGATTTACCGCCAACGA
>NZ_JAELTU010001046.1 GCF_016429015.1 Rhizobium sp. ASV20 | reverse complement strand
AAAAAAAAAAAAAAAAAAAAAAAAAAAAAAAAAAAAAAAAAAAAAAAAAAAAAAAAAAAAAAAAAAAAAAAAAAAAAAAAAAAAAAAAAAAAAAAAAAAAAAAAAAAAAAAAAAAAAAAAAAAAAAACAAAAAAAAAAAAAAAAAAAAAAAAAAAAAAAAAAAAAAAAAAAAAAAAAAAAAAAAAAAAAAAAAAAAAAAAAAAAAAAAAAAAAAAAAAAAAAAAAAAAAAAAAAAAAAAAAAAAAAAAAAAAAAA
>NZ_JAELTU010001045.1 GCF_016429015.1 Rhizobium sp. ASV20 | reverse complement strand
AAGATGTCGGCCACCAATCTTCAGGCTGCTTAATTGATATTGGCTTCCCTTTGACCACGGATGTACTGGCATCGCCGGAAGCAATTATCAGTTTGAGGCCAGGCAGTTCGCCTGGCCTTTTTCGTTTGGGTGTCATAGCCAGCATCGAGGAAATTCAATGACAGAGACATATAGCAAATCGCGCCAACAGGCTGAGACCGCCTTCGGCAATCTCCAGACGGAGTTCTTCGCCAAGAACAATGCGGCGGAAGAGCT
>NZ_JAELTU010001044.1 GCF_016429015.1 Rhizobium sp. ASV20 | reverse complement strand
AACCATCACGCCCAAGGCCGTCAACAAGCCCGGTGATCGTGGCGCGCGTCACGCCCGCCCTTTCGGCCAGTTCGTAAGGTGACAACCCGTCAGGCTCATCGTGCAGGAGAAACAGAAGCACGAACTTACCTTCGGAGAGCCGGAACGGCGCGAGTCGGGTTGCGCAATCCCGGTCGATCGCTCCGGCGAGCGCCAGCATCTCGAAGCACGCGCGCATGTTGTCCGTGTCAGCGACGGCCCGGCGCTCGGCTTCCT
>NZ_JAELTU010000152.1 GCF_016429015.1 Rhizobium sp. ASV20 | reverse complement strand
TGTGGAGAAGGCGCGTGCGATCATATTCGACGCGCTGCGTCAGGCAGCCGCCTGACGCTTAAAGAGAATGTTTGGAAGTGCTGAGCACTGCCTCAGCCCTCCTCCCTCAGCTCCTGCTCCACAAGGGTCGTCCAAAAGGCCACGCCGGAACCAATCGCATCATCGGCAAAATCATAAGCCGTGTTGTGATGGAGCGCACCGTCGACAGCCGGGCCATTGCCGAGCCAGACATAGCAACCCGGCGCCTTCTGGCCGAAGAACGCGAAGTCGTCGCCTGCGGTCGAGGGCGGAAACCGGGTTCGCACTTTCTCGCCGAAGACCGCAGTAGCGGCTTTCAGTGCCCGCATGGTGGCATCCGCATCGTTGACGACAGGCGGAATGCGGCGTTCGAAGCGATAGTCTGCCGTGATGCCGTACATGGCCGCAGTACCCTGTGCCAAACGGCCGATCTCCTGTTCCAGCTGGTCTCGAACTTCCGGCGCGTAGGCCCGCGCCGTGCCGCCAATCTCGACGGTGTCGGGGATGACGTTTAGCGCATTGGGGTCGCCGGCCTGCAGCGAGCATGCGCTGACGACGGCCGGCTGCAGCGGATCGACGACGCGGCCGACAATGGTTTGCAGCGAAGACAGGAACGTCGCCGTCGCGGTGATCGGGTCCTTGCCGAGATGCGGCTTGGCGCCATGCGTGCCTGTGCCGCGAAAGGTGACATGCCACGTATCCGACGAGGCAAGCTGCGGCCCTTCGACGACAGCCATCTCGTCGACATCGAGACCGGGCATGTTGTGCAGACCATAGACGGCATCGCAGGGGAACAGGTTGAAGAGACCTTCTTCCACCATGCGCTTGGCGCCGCCACGGCCTTCTTCGGCCGGCTGGAAAATGAAATGTACGGTTCCTGAAAAGCCGCGCTTGGCAGCCAGATGACGGGCAGCGCCGATCAACATGGTCGTGTGGCCATCATGCCCACAGGCATGCATCTTGCCCGGAATGGTGGATTTATAGGAACGGTTGGCCTTTTCCGGCATGGCCAGCGCGTCCATATCGGCGCGAAGACCGATTCTGCGCGTGCCGTTGCCAACCTGCAGCGTACCGACAACGCCAGTCTTGCCGAGGCCGCGATGCACCTTGAGCCCCGCTTCTTCCAACAGGGTCGCGACGATATCGCTGGTGCGCTCCTCCTCGAAACCGAGTTCCGGATGCGCGTGAAGATTACGGCGAAGCGACGTGAGGAAAGGGAGATCCGGGGCGATCTCTTCAGGCAAAGACATGGGTATTCCTTCGATATGGAGCACGATGACGGCGTGCCCTATCTTCCCCAAAGCGCCGCCGGCTTCAACCCAAATGACGCTTAGGCATCAAGCTTGTTGAAGACGTGAGCCTTTCCGAGAACGCTCACGGAAACCATACTGCCGATATCGGGCAAGCCAACGCCGGAGCTTTTGATGTTCAACGTCTCCGAACCGTTGGCATTGGAGAGAACCACAGTCACCGCGCAGATGGCGCCGCCGAATTCGATATCGGTTACCTTGCCGAGACAGGCCGCATTCTCACCGGCTTCGTCGAGGGCAGTGAGGCGCAATTGCTCGGGACGCAGCATGATTTCACTGCGCCCCTGCCGGTTCTCGGCATCGACGGGGATACGCCCGAGGATGCACTTGGCGGATCCATTGTCGAGATCGGCCGGCAATACGATGGCATCGCCGAGGAAGAGCGCTGTTTCCCTGTCTGTGGGGCTGAGATAGAGAGCCTGCGGCGTTCCCGCCTGTATGAGCGCGCCTTCACGTAAGACGGCAACCTGATCCGCGAAAGACAAGGCTTCGGCCTGATCATGCGTCACCAGGACGGCGGTGATGCCGGCGATTTGCAGCACACGGGCAACGGCCTTCCGCATGTTTTCGCGCAGGCCGGTATCGAGGGCCGAGAAAGGCTCGTCGAGCAGCATCAATCTCGGCTTGCGGCCAAGCGCGCGCGCCAGCGCGACACGCTGCTGCTGGCCGCCGGAAAGCTGGTGCGGGCGGCGATCGAGCATGCCGCGATCGAGCTCGACCATATCGATGAGAGCATTGATGCGCTGATCGCGGTCGCGTGCGCCGCGCTCCATGCCGAACCCGATATTCTCCGCGACGCTCAGATGCGGAAAGAGCGCGCCGTCCTGAGCGACGATACCGATACCGCGGCGATGGGCAGGCACGATGGCCTCGCCATCCGCCAGGGTTTCGCCATGAAGCACCACCTGCCCCGCATCAGGAACTTCGAAACCGGCGATGATGCGCAGCAGCGTCGTCTTACCCGAGCCGGAAGGCCCGACGATAGCGGTACGGCTGCCGGCAGCGACGGTGAGGTCGATATTGTTCAACGCACGCACGGGGCCATAACGCTTGCTGATATTCTTGATTGCCAGAAAGGTCATTGTCCGGCCGTTCGCTTGGATTGCACATAAAGAAGAAGGGTGAGCGGTAGCGACAGGACGACCATCATGAAGGCGTAGGGTGCTGCCGAAACATAGTCGATTTCGCTGGTCAGCGACCAGAATTTCGTTGCCAGCGTTTGAGTGCCATTGGGAGAAAGCATCAGCGTCGCCGTCAACTCGTTGGTAATGCCGAGTGCGACGAGCGCCACGCTGGCGGCAAAGCCGGGAGCGGCAAGGCGCAACGTGACCTGCCGCACGGCCTGCGCCGGCGTGCGGCCAAGCGCCATCGCGGCGCGCTCCAGCTCGACAGGCGCCTGGGCGATACTGGCGCGAAGGCCGACCATAGCGCGCGGCAGGAACAACAGCACATAGGCGAGCAACAGCGTCGCAAAGGTCTGGTAGAGCGGCAGAATCAAGCGGACAGTGATCGACACCAGCGCCAGTGCGACGACGACGCCTGGCAGCGAACCGACATAATAGTGGCAGGCCTCGAGAATACGCTGCAGCCGGCCCGGCGCGCGCACGGACAACCAAGCCATGGGTGTCGCGGCAACAGTGGTGAGAAGACCACCTGCCATCGCAAGAACGATCGTCTGCAGCAGGGCGGAGCCGACAGTATCGATCCGCCAGATGCCGATGCCACCGAGATAAAGCCAGCGCGCCAGCGTAACGAAGGGAATACCGAGCGTCAGCACAGCCGTTACGACCGGCAGCACGACCGCGGGAACGACGAGCCAACCCAGACGGCGGCGATCCGCCGGACGGGCGGCACCGGAACCGACACGCGCGTAACGCTCATTGCCACGCACGAGCACCTCGATGCCGAGCAGCAGCAGGCAGCAGAAGACGAGAACCCCGCCCAGCATATTGGCGGCGGGGCTGTTATAGGCCGACTGGAACTGGTCGACGATCGCGGTCGAGAAAGTGTCGAAGCGGATCATCACGTAGAGACCGTACTCCGCCAGGAGATGCAGGCCGATCAGCAGCGAGCCGCCGCAAATGGCGAGGCGAAGTTGCGGCAGCACTGCCCGGAAGAAAACGCGCCAGGGCCCGAGGCCGAGCGAAGCCGCCGCATCTTCGATCGCCGGATCGAGCCGGCGCAGGGCAGCGGCAACGGGCAGATAGAGAAAAGGGAAATAGGCAAGCACCGATACCAGCACACCGCTCCACAGCCCGCGCATGCTCGGCACGAGGCTGACCCAGGCATAGCTGTGCACGAAGGCGGGCACGGCGAGCGGCGCGGCAGCCAGCCACGACCAGAGGCGTGCGCCGGGAATGTCGGTGCGCTCCGTCAACCATGCAAGCGTTACAGCCAGCAGGATGCACAACGGAATGGTGAAAACTTCGAGCAGCACGGTGTTGACGAGCAGCTCGCCGACGCGGTTGCGGAAGATCAGGGCGATGACTTCGGCCCAGCCGGTATCGATCGTGACCCATGCTATGAAGCCGAGGGGCACCAAGCTCAGAAGCGCAACGATGGAGGCAAGGGCGACGACGGAACCGTGCCGAACACGGCTGCGAGGGGCAGCCGTCAACTGGGGCACTCGCATGGCGGCTGGTTCGCCGGCATATGTGTTCTTCTGCAGCAAATCCGAGCTGCCTTTCACGCCCTGAAATAGGAAGGCAACCGCCGCTGACGGCGATTGCCCGATCGATAGGCCCTTGGGCCATCCCTATGCCCCTAGCAGGGCATGGGACAATGATGCAAGAGCCAAGCCCGCCCGAAGGCACCCTAAAAGCGCCGCGGGCCTGAAGGTTAGATGAGACCTGCTTCCGTCATCAGATCCGTCACCTTCTTGCTGTTCAGCTTGGAAGGCTCGACCTTCGGTGCCTGCAGATCAGCCAGCGGCACCAGCTTCGAGTTGGAAGCGTCGCCATTGCCGACGGCGTATTCATAGGAGTCGCCGTCACGCAGAACAGCCTGACCGCCCTTGCCGGTGATCCACTTGAGGAACGCCTGAGCTTCCTTCTGGTGCTGGCTGGACGCCAGAACGGCACCACCGGAAATGCTGACGAAAGCGCCTGGATCCTGGTTCTTGAAATAGTGCAGCGAGACGTTCTTGCTGTTTTCGCCTGTTTTGGCCTGATCGCCGAACCAGTAGTAGTGATAGATGACAGCGCCTTCGATCTCACCGGCATTGACGGCCTTCATGGCAACGCTGTTGCCCTTGTAGAAGCTGGCGTTTTCCTTCATCGCCTTCAGCCACGCGCGGGTTGCGTCCTCGCCCTTCAGTTCGAGAAGTGCGCTGACGATCGCCTGGAAATCGGCGCCGGCCGGCGAAGCGCCCCAGCGACCCTTCCACTTGGGATCTGCCAGATCGAGCATCGACTTCGGCAGGTCCGCTTCCTTGAGCTTGGTCTTGTCATAGGCAAAGACCGTGGAGCGAGCGGCAACACCGATCCAGTTGCCATCGGCGGCCTTGAAGGTTTCCGGCACCTGGGCGAGCGTTGCGGCATCGACCGGAGCGAAGAGCTTGTTGGAATCGACCAGCGTCATGCCCGGCGAATTTTCCGTCAGATAGACATCGGCGGGAGAGGCAGCGCCTTCCTGGATGATCTGGTTGGCAAACTGCATGTCGCTGCCGTTGCGGATGGTGACCTTGATGCCCGTTTCCTTGGTAAAGCCATCCGCCCACGCCTGCGTCAGCGTTTCGTGCTGGGCGTTATAGACCACGATTCCTTCGGAATCGGCGGCATTTGCCATCATCGGAGCAACGACAAGCCCTGCGGCGAGCGCCAACGCACTGGTGAGATGAGAAAAGGAAAAAGTCATTCAGTCCTCTCGCTTGAAAGTCGCCGCCCCAGGCGGCAATAGAATAGCCTATATTTTTCCTGACCATTCTTTTCAAGTTTACAGTCGCACCTTGTTATCACAAAAGTTTGAGAAAGCAGTCAAGATTTAGCTGCGATCTCGGCAGCGAGTTCGAGCCAGGCTTTGCCGGCGTGTGAAAGATAGCCGCCTCGCCGCCATATCCATGCCATATGCCACTCCATGTCAGGCTCGACGACGAGCGCGTGGCTGACGCCGGGGCGGTGCCGCTGTTCGGCGATCAGCCGTGGGAGAAAACCGACCCCAAGACCGGCAGCGACGAGCTCGACGATGAAATTGATCTGGCTTGAGCGCGCGGCGACATCGGGCGAGAAACCGGCGGAGCGGCAAGCATCCAGAATGATGCCATTGAGGGCGAAGCCGGTTTCGAACAGGAGAAAGGCATTGCCCTTGAGCCCCGCCATCGGCACCTGCTCCTGCCCGGCCAACGGATGGGACGATGGCAACAGCACATGCATCGGCTCGCAGCGCACGCTTTGAGACTCGAAAGCCTCCGGCGTCGGCAGCAGCGACGCGCCAAGATCGACTTCGTCGGCAAGAACCATTTCTTCGAGCCGCCTGGCTCCCTGCTCCTCCAGCTTGATCTCGATACCCGGATAACGGCTGCGGAAGACGGCAAATACGGGCGCAAATAGCGCATCGTTGCCGATCGGCGGCAGGCCGAGGCGCAGTGTACCGCGGGCAAGGCCGCGCAATTCGGCGAGTTCGGCAAGCAGATCGTCGCGCCCGGCGAGGATCCCGATTGCCCGTCGGTAAACCACCTCGCCGGCATCCGTCAGGGTCGTGCGGTGCCCGATGCGATTGAGCAATGGCAAACCAAGCTCGTCCTCAAGCTGGCGCACAGCCTTGCTCACAGCGGATTGCGTTGTGAATACCACCTTCGCCGCTTCCGAAAAGCCGCCCTGGCGCACCACCTCAACAAAGGCTCTCAACGTTCTAAGCTCCATGAATATTCCATACAGGACTTATTTCGATGAACACAATTCATTTTATTCATGGCACGGAAGAACCTATCTTCCGGCAGTAAGATTTTCCCGAGTTTCCCATGCATATCGATCTGAAAAACCGACTGAAACCAGGCCGCCTGGCCCAGATTTTCCTGCTGCTCATCTTCTGGCAGGCGGGTGAAGCCATCGCGCGTTTGGCAAATCTGCCGATCCCGGGCGCCATAATCGGCTTGCTGCTGGTGCTGGCGTTGCTGGCAAGCGGCAAAATCAAACCCGCGAGCATGAAACGCGGCGCGGAATGGTTTCTCGCCGAGATGCTATTGTTTTTTGTGCCGGCCGTTCTGGCTGTGCTCGATCATGGCGAATTCATTGGAATCGTCGGGCTGAAGGTGCTTGCCGTCATCGCCACCGGCACCCTCATCGTCATGAGTGTCACTGCGATGGCGATCGACATCGGCTACCGCCTGATGATGCGCCCGGGAGCATCCCACCATGACCACCATTGAAGCGGTCGCATCAGGCCTGTTCTGGCCGCTGGCGACGATCGGCCTCTATTATGTTTTCAAGGCGCTCTATCGTCGCTGGCCCTCGCTCTGGCTGTCGCCGCTGGTGGCGGCGCCGGCCGTGCTGATCGTCGTGGCGCTTTTGGCGCATGCAAGCTACCGGGATTACATGCATGACAGCCGCTGGCTGCTCGCCCTGCTCGGGCCGGCAACGGTTGCCTTTGCCTTGCCGATCTATGAGCAGCGCGATCTCATCAGGCGCTATTGGCCAGTGCTGTTGTTCGGCGTTGCGGTCGGCAGCACCACGGCGATGCTCTCGGCCTGGTGGCTTGCCAGCCTTCTCGGCCTTGATGAAAGCCTCCGACTCAGCCTGATGCCGCGCTCGATCAGCACGCCTTTCGCCATGGTGGTGTCGGGCGACATCGGCGGCGTGCCCAACCTTACCGCCGTCTTCGTCGTCGTCACCGGCCTGTTCGGCGCTGCCGTTGGCCAGATACTTCTGCGGCTTCTGCCGTTGCGGTCGGGCATTGCCCGCGGAGCGCTGTTCGGCATGGGGGCACACGGCGTCGGCGTTGCCAAAGCCCATGAGATCGGCCGCGAAGAAGGATCCATCGCCGGGCTGGTGATGGTGCTCGTGGGGTTGACGAATGTACTGGCGGCACCGCTGATCGCCTGGCTCATGCATTCGGCCTGAACGAAAAAAGCCGCGGCACTCTCATGCCGCGGCCCTTCTTTTGATCAGAAAATCTCTGCCTCAGGTATCCCGCGTTTCCAGCGTCTTGCTGAAGAAGATCGCGACCAGCGTGCAGATGACGCCCGACAGCAGGTAGAGGCTGGTATAGACAAGCCCGAACTGGCTGGAGAGGGCAAGCGCCACGAAAGGCGCAAAGCCGGCACCGATCAGCCACGACAGATCCGACACGAGCGCCGAACCGCTGTAGCGATATTGCTGGGTGAAGCGCGAAGCGCTGGCGCCAGCGGCCTGGCCGAAGGAAAGGCCAAGGAGGGTGAAGCCGAGAACCACGTAGATGTGGCGGCCGGTCGTTCCGCCGTCAAGCAGCCAGGGTGCGATGAAGGCGAAGCAGGCGATCATCACCGCGCCGATGGCGAGCTGATTGCGGCGGCCGATCCGGTCGGCGAGCAAACCGGAACAGATGATGGCGAGAATGCCGCAGATCGCGCCGAGAAATTCCATCAGCAGGAACGAGGCAGGCGTCTGCTCGCTATAAAGCGTTGCCCAGCTGAGCGGGAAAACCGTGACGAGATGGAAGGTTGCAAAGCTTGCGAGCGGTACGAAGGCACCGATCAGCACGTCCCGGCCATGCAGGCGCAGCAGTTCCGTCATCTTGACGGGCTCAAGCTCATGGCGCTCCAGAAGCGTGCCGAATTCTTCGGTGGCGACAAGGCGCAGGCGGGCAAAGAGCGCGACGACGTTGACGGCGAAGGCGCAGAAGAATGGATAACGCCAGCCCCAATCGAGGAAGTCCGCTGAATTCAGGCTCGTGACGAAGTAGGCAAACAGGGCGCTTGCCAGCATGAAGCCGATCGGCGCACCGAGCTGCGGGATCATCGCGTACCAGCCGCGGCGATTGGTTGGGGCGTTCAACGCAAGGAGCGAGGCCAAACCATCCCAGGCACCGCCGAGCGCAAGACCCTGGCCGATGCGGAAGAGCGCGAGCAGGATGATCGCATAGGCGCCGACTTCGGAGTAGCCGGGCAGGAAGCTCATTGCCGCGGTCGAGCCGCCGAGCAGGAAGAGCGCGATGGTGAGCTTGACGCCGCGGCCATATCTACGGTCGATCGCCATGAAAATGAACGAGCCGATGGGGCGGGCGATGAATGCAAGCGAGAACACCAGGAAGGATAGCAGTGTTCCATGCAGCGGGTCAGCAAAAGGGAACATCAGCTTCGGGAAGACCAGGACCGAAGCGATGGCATAAACGAAGAAATCGAAAAACTCGGACGTGCGACCAATGATCACGCCGATGGCGATATTACCGGGGGCGACGGAGCCGCCGGCATGCATGCTGCGGGCATCGCTTTCAAGCGTTGAAGATGTGGGGTTTAGTGTTTCATGTGTCACGCTGACCATGTAGGGAGCCTCCCTCTCCGAGCACGAACTCCTCCACGAATTCGTGCATAATCAAAATGTTTATCAAACGTGCGAACATATCAAGTGTCAGACATGAAATAATTCGCAAATTGGCGATCAAACCCGGCGTTTCCGGCCTCCGTCGCCGCTGGTCGCGCAGGAGGAAAAGACGGCCTGTGGCCATTTGTTCCGATCCAGGTATATTAGCACGTATAAAAGCGCATGATCGACGGAAAACCTTCTGGATTTTGCCAGGTTTTCCCGATAGGTGGGACCGCATTCCATACCGCATTGCACCCGCATTTGCTGCGGTGCGACGAAACACCTCATATCGTTCATGACCACCGTCCTTTAGTCGCGGTAGGGTCGAAACAAAAAGAGCTTTAAGACGTGCTAAGACTATTCAAGATTTTCAGCCGTTTGTCCGTCATCCCATTGTTCTTGCTGCTATCCGGCTGCAATTTGGTGGTGATGGATCCCTCCGGCGATATCGCCATGCAGCAGCGAGACCTCATCATCATTTCGGTCGTGCTGATGCTCATCATCATCATTCCGGTGATCTTCCTGACGCTGTATTTCGCCTGGAAATACCGCCAGTCCAACAAGGAAGCGACCTACGAGCCGGAGTGGCATCATTCGACGCGTCTGGAGCTGGTCATCTGGTCCGCTCCGCTGGCCATCATCATCGCGCTCGGCGCCGTGACCTGGATCAGCACCCATCAGCTCGACCCCTATCGTCCTCTCGACCGTATCGCCGCCGACAAGCCGCTCAGCGCCGATGTGAAGCCGCTGACCGTCGAAGTGGTCGCGCTCGATTGGAAATGGCTCTTCTTCTATCCGGAATACGGCATCGCCACGATCAACGAGATGGCGGCGCCGGTCGACCGTCCGATCAACTTCAAGATCACGGCATCCGCGGTGATGAATTCGTTCTTCATTCCGGCACTGGCCGGCCAGATCTACGCCATGCCCGGCATGGAGACGAAACTGCACGCCGTCATCAACCATCCCGGCGAATTCCAGGGCCTGTCCGCCAACTATAGCGGCGCCGGCTTCTCGCACATGCGCTTCAAGTTCCATGGCTTCAACCAGGCCGATTTCGACCAGTGGGTCCAGAAGGCCAAGAGCCAGGGCACGAAGCTCGGCCGGCCTGAATACCTCGCTCTCGCCAAGCCGAGCGAACGCGAACCGATCCGCTACTTCAATGCCGTCGACGATGGTCTCTACAATGCAATCCTCAACATGTGCGCCGATCCGAGCAAGATGTGCATGAGCGAAATGATGCATATCGACGCCAAGGGCGGCGGCGGCAAGGAAAGCCACGAAAACCGCGAGCGCCTGATCTACGACAATCGCGATGGCGCCTCGGCCGAGGTCACTCCCGTCAAGGCCGAGGGCGGCGCCAGCCACACCATGCAGCACGGAGACAATTCGATGCAGGGCATGGATATGGGCAACGGCTCTTCTTCCGATTCGTCGACCGGTTCGGCGCAGCATCAGGGTCATTGATCCGGTGCGCTTAGTAACAAGACATTTATAAGGACAGAGGCAATCCATGTTTTCCAACCCGGACCTCTATAAATTCATCTTCGGTCGGCTAACGCTCGACTCGATCCCGTATCACGAGCCGATCCTCGTCGCGACCTTCCTTGGCGTCGCTGTCGGCGGTATCGCCGTTCTCGGCCTGCTCACCTACTTCCGCCTCTGGGGTTATCTCTGGAAGGAATGGTTCACCAGCATCGATCACAAGAAGATCGGCATCATGTATGTCGTGCTGGCGCTCATCATGCTGCTGCGCGGCTTTTCCGACGCGCTGCTGATGCGTCTGCAGCAGGCGATCGCCTTCAACGGTTCCGAAGGCTACCTGCCGCCGCACCATTACGACCAGATCTTCACCGCACACGGCGTCATCATGATCTTTTTCGTGGCGATGCCCTTCGTCACCGGTCTGATGAACCTCGTCGTGCCGCTGCAGATCGGCGCACGCGACGTGTCTTTCCCGTTCCTCAACAACTTCTCGTTCTGGATGACGACGGCAGGCGCGATCATCATCATGATCTCGCTCTTCATCGGCGAATTCGCGAAGACCGGCTGGCTGGCCTATCCGCCGCTTTCCGGCATCGCCTATAGTCCCGATGTCGGCGTCGACTATTATATCTGGGGCCTGCAGGTCGCGGGTATCGGAACGACGCTTTCGGGCATCAACCTGATCGCCACCATCGTCAAGATGCGCGCACCGGGCATGACCTTCATGAAGATGCCTGTGTTCACCTGGACCTCGCTCTGCACCAACATCCTGATCGTTGCGTCCTTCCCGATCCTGACCGCAACGCTCGCCCTTCTGACCCTCGATCGCTACGCCGGTACGAACTTCTTCACGAACGACCTCGGCGGCAATCCGATGATGTATGTCAACCTCATCTGGATCTGGGGCCACCCGGAAGTTTACATCCTGATCCTGCCGGCCTTCGGCGTGTTCTCCGAAGTCGTCGCCACCTTCTGCGGCAAGCGCCTCTTCGGCTACGCCTCGATGGTTTACGCGACCTGCGTGATCATGATCCTCTCCTACCTCGTCTGGCTGCACCACTTCTTCACGATGGGCTCGGGCGCCAGCGTCAACTCCTTCTTCGGCATCACGACGATGATCATCTCGATCCCGACGGGTGCGAAGCTCTTCAACTGGCTGTTCACGATGTACCACGGCCGCATCCGCTATGAAGTGCCGATGCTTTGGACCGTCGGCTTCATGGTGACCTTCACCATCGGCGGCATGACCGGCGTCATGCTGGCAATTCCGCCGGCCGACTTCGTGCTGCACAACTCGCTGTTCCTGATCGCCCACTTCCATAACGTGATCATCGGCGGCGTGCTCTTCGGCATGTTCGCGGGCGTCAACTACTGGTTCCCGAAGGCATTCGGCTTCAAGCTCGACCCTTTCTGGGGCAAGATGAGCTTCTGGTTCTGGCAGATCGGCTTCTGGTTCGCCTTCATGCCGCTCTACATTCTCGGCCTGATGGGCGTTACCCGCCGCGTGAGCCAGTTCGACGATCCCTCGCTGCAGATCTGGTTCATCATCGCAGCGGTCGGCGCCGGCATGATCGCCATCGGCATCGCCTGCTTCCTGATCCAGCTCGTCGTCAGCTTCATGAAGCGCGAAGAGCTGCGCGACCACACCGGCGACCCCTGGAACGGCCGTACGCTGGAATGGTCCACCTCGTCGCCACCGCCGGCCTACAACTTCGCCTTCACGCCGATTGTCTACGATCACGACGCGTGGTGGGACATGAAGAACCGTGGCTACAAGCGTCCGACCGAAGGCTTCATTCCGATCCACATGCCGAAGAATACCGGCACGGGCATTATCCTCGGTGTCCTCTCGATCGGCTTCGCATTCGGGATGATCTGGTACATGTGGTGGCTCGCCGCCATTACCTTCGCCGCGATGATCGCCATCACGATCGGTCATACCTTCAATTACAAGCGTGACTACCACATTCCCGCCGACGAGGTCGTAAAGACCGAGAACGAGCGTACGAAGCAGCTGGCAGGACAGGTGTAAGACCATGACGACCCATACCGCAAACGCTCCCATGGACGGCGAAACACCCGCCTTCTACATGAAGGAGGAGCATCACCCGGAAGGCAGCACCATGCTGGGCTTCTGGATCTACATCATGAGCGACTGCCTTATCTTCGCGGTCCTCTTCGCCACCTATGCCGTGCTCGGTCATAGCTATGCGGCCGGTCCTTCTCCGGCCGACCTGTTCGAGCTGCCGCTCGTCGCCCTCAACACGGCGATGCTGCTCTTCTCCTCCATCACCTATGGCTTCGCCATGCTGGCCATGGAGAAGAACAACAAGTCGGGCACGCTGATGTGGCTGACGATCACGGGAATCTTCGGTGCCCTGTTCATCTTCTTCGAACTCTACGAGTTCTACCATCTGATCCTCGGCGGCGCCGGCCCGCAGCGCAGCGCCTTTCTGTCGGCCTTCTTCACGCTGGTCGGCACGCACGGTCTGCACGTCACCACCGGTATCGTCTGGCTGATCACGCTGATGGTGCAGGTTGGCCGCCACGGCCTGATCGCCGAAAACAAGCGCCGCCTGATGTGCCTTTCGATGTTCTGGCACTTCCTCGACGTCGTCTGGATCGGCGTGTTTTCCCTCGTCTACCTCATGGGAGTTCTCGGATGAGCTCGAACGCAAACCATTCGCATCATTCCGGCGACGCTCACGGCCACGACCACCACCATGGCGGCCACGAGGCTTCCCACGGCACCTACAAGAGCTACATGACGGGGTTCATCCTCTCCGTCATTCTGACGGCCATCCCCTTCTGGCTGGTCATGGGCAAGGTTTTCTCCGATCCGGCCGTCACCGGCGCGATCGTCATGATCCTCGGCGCGATCCAGATCATCGTGCACATGATCTACTTCCTGCACATGAATACCCGTTCGGAAGGCGGCTGGAACATGATGGCGCTGATCTTCACGATCGTGCTCGTCATCATTGCACTCTCCGGCTCGCTTTGGGTCATGCATCACCTCAACGCGAACATGATGCCCATGTCGCCCGAGATGATGCGCAACATGCCATAAGACGAAGCGGCGGGCCTTCAGCCGAAGGCCCGCCCTCCCCGGCCGATATTTCAAGCCGGGCACTGTGCGGCGCATTCTTCAGGACGCCTGATATCGCAGCCGATTCTTCAAAGACCACGCGTGATCTTCTGCGGCGAGAGCCTAATACCTTCCGAAATCATGCGGCAGCGCCTCCCCGGAGACCAGCGCCATGACCGACATTTCCTCGAATGCATCCCAAGACAAGCCGCGCTCGACGCTCGGCCTTGCCATCTGGGTTCTTCTGCTTCTGCTGCTGACAGCCCTCCTCATCGGGCTCGGCACCTGGCAGGTCAAGCGGCTGCATTGGAAGCTGGATCTGATCGCCCGGGTCGATGCACGCGTGCATGCGCCAGCGGTTCCGGCACCCGGCCCCGCACAATGGAGTGACATTACCGCCGAGAACTCCGAGTACAAGCATGTGCAGGCAAGCGGCATCCTTCTCAACGACAAGGAAGTGCAAGTCTATGCCTCGACCGTGCTCGGCGCCGGCTATTGGGTGCTGACGCCGCTGAAGCAGGCCGATGGCACGACCATCATCGTCAATCGCGGCTTCGTGCCGACCGACAAGCGCAATCCGACGACACGTCCAGCGGGCCAAATCAGCTCCGAAACGACCGTCACCGGGCTGCTTCGGATCAACGAGCCCCAGGGCACGCTGCTGCGCTCCAATGTTCCCGCGGACGACCGCTGGTATTCGCGTGACGTAACGGCAATTGCCGCGGCTCGCGGCCTGCAGAATGCCGCGCCCTACTTCATCGACGCCGACGATGCCAAGAATCCTGGCGACCTGCCTGTGGGAGGGCTGACGCAAATCACCTTCCACAACAGCCATCTCGTCTATGCCATCACCTGGTATGGATTGGCGGCAATGACATTCGGCATGGCCGTCTTCCTGGTTTACTTCGAGCGGCGGCGGCCAAAGGCAGGCCGTTAGGCCTTAGGCCTGGACGACGTTTCCGACGGAAAGCCGCTGTACCCTGCTCCTGGTATCGCTCTACGCGGCCATCTGCGGGAAACGAAGCTGCCAGCGCCTGCCGTCGCTGGTCATCTCCACGAGGCCGAACGGTTCGATGTCGATCGTCCAGAATGCCGACGCCGGCGCCTGCAACACATGCAGGATCGCGGCGCGGATGACGCTCGCATGGGTGACGACGACGACGTGCCCGACATCCTGAACATGATGCCCCAACCATTCGCTGATGCGTTGCATGACCGACGACAGGGATTCCCCGCCATGCGGTGCAGCGGCTGGGTCTTTCATCCACGATAAGAGGGATTCCGGATCGCTTTCATGAAGTTCGGCGAGCGACCGTCCGCGCCAAACGCCATAATCACAGTCGCGCATTTCAGATTCCAGGGTCCCATCGAGGCCAAGGAGCACAGCTGTCTGGCGTGCGCGCAGTGCCGGGCTCACCCAGACACGATCGACCGTGCCGAGCCTTGCAAGAGAGAGGCCAGTTTGCTGGACAGCCTTCTCCTCCAGTGGCTCATCATCCGGGAACCGGCCCTTCCGATTGGCTTCCGTGGCACCGTGGCAAATCCAGCTCAGACGCGCCCTCATGACTTTCCCTATCCCATGCCTCGCTGCGGTTCGGCATTTACTTCCGCGGTGTTCTTTGCTCCGTCACCGCTATTCATCGCCCTCATTGATCGCCGATCGGACGGATGACACGCGCCGGATTTCCTCCGACAAGCATATTCGGAGGAACGTTCCTTGTAACAACCGAACCGGCGGCCACAACGGAATTTTCGCCAACCCTCACCCCACCGACAATCGTTGCGCCGGTCGCAATCCAGACGTTCCTCTCGATCACGATGGGGTTCCCAATCGTGGCGGCGCGACGCTGCGAAGGTTCAAGCGGATGACCAGTCGTGATGATGTTCACGTTTGGCCCGATCATCACATCGTCGCCGATATCCAGTCCGCCAAGGTCATAGAAAGTACAGTTCTGATTGACGAAGACATTGTGGCCGACACGAATTTCATTGCCGCCGGCGGTGTAGAATGGCGGGATCAGGACAAAACTCTTGTCAACGTCCCGGCCGATGAGTTCGCTGAACAAGGCTCGTACCTCGTCTGCGTCATTGAAGGTCAAACAGTTGAGCTTGGCGGTGAGCGCCATTGCTCGCTTGACGTTTGCCAGCATGGCGGCCGATTCCGGCGTCCTACCGTGAATAATCTTCACGCCACCCTCATTCGACATCTGCCGCTTTTCCTTTCGCTGCATTTGAGCCCATTTCGGGAGTGTCGGAATCGCACCGAGATTCGAGGGACATAGTGGCAAAGCAGGTGGTCGGAATCTACCTCATTCCGAGGTTGAACAACCGTGCCACGCATGGACGCGCTTGATTGACAACCATCTTCGCGGACAGATATAAACTTGCAGTTACGGGTGTGGAAGCCGGTGGAATTCCGGCGCGGTCGCGCCGCTGTAATCGATGACGAAGACTTCGCCCTCGAGAGCCAGACCCTTCCCGTAAGAACCCTTCCGCAAATGGAACGCGCTTTTCTTCAAGAGGGATGACAATGTCTGATACCGCTTTCGCACCGTCCGCGATACCACAGCCGATACCGCTCGGCCAAATCCTGCCATGGGCCATATTTGCCGGCCTGCTGATGCTTCTGGCGATTTATTTCGTCGGTGCTGAAGAGGGTGCGACCTCGCTGATTTCTGGCATGTATGTGCACGAATTCGTGCATGACGGCCGTCATCTTCTCGGTTTCCCCTGCCACTAAGGGATCAGGCACATGGTTGGACGTCTTTTGCTCCGCGGCATGATCGTCGGGGCTCTCGCTGGTATTTTCATTTTCGCTTTCGCCCATACGTTCGGCGAACCGCTGGTCGATTGGGCAATCGGGTTTGAGGAAAAGACTGCCCAGGCCGCCGGTGAGGCGCCGGAAGCGGAAATCGTCAGCCGCGCCACTCAGGCGGGCATCGGTCTGTTTACAGGCATCATGGTCTTCTCGACGGCGATCGGCGGATTGTTCGCTCTGGTCTTCTCGTTCGTCTACGGCCGCATCAGCCCGCTCGGCGCGCGCGGCACTGCGGCGCTGCTTGCCATCGCCGCTTTCGTAACGATTTCGCTCGTTCCGGACATCAAGTATCCGGCAAACCCGCCGGCAGTCGGCAATCCCGACACGATCGGGGCGAGGACAGAGCTGTTCTTCATCATGATCCTCGCATCCATCGTCGGCATGATCGTCGCCGTCGGTTTCGGTCGCCGGTTGGCGGCACGCTACGGATCATGGAACGGCGCGATCATCGCCGGCATCGGCTACATCGTGTTCGTCGCGCTGATCCAGTATCTGCTTCCGGCAATCAACGAAGTACCGGAGCAATTCTCGGCAATCGTGCTCTGGCGGTTCCGCCTGACCTCGCTCGGGATGCATGCCATCCTCTGGACCGTGCTCGGGCTCGCCTTCGGAGCGTGGGCGGAGCGCCAGCTGCCACAGGCGCGCTATGGCAACAACGCGGCGCTGCGCCGGGCCTGACATGATGGGCCAATCACATCCCGCGCACCCACCCGTGCGCGGGAAAGGCCGCACCAAGAGCGGCGCGCCGTTTGCCTCCATTTGCTTCATTCTCTCCATCTGGCCAACGGTACTTGCAGCCCACAGCGGTGGATCATCCGGAAGCCAGGCGGGGATACCGATACCAAGCCTCACCCATGGCGAGATGGCGGTGATAGCGCCCTATTACGGGCGGATTGTTGCTATCGGAGAAGCAGCATCTGACACGGACGAAACTTTCCGCCGGTTGCTGAATTTCACACAGATCCAGAGGGCTTACTGTCTGTGGGGCATCATGCCCGGCAGCGTGAGCGACGAGGAAAGCCCGTTCAACGAATGCTCGCACGCCTATCTCGCAGCGGCCAAAGCGGTCTTGTTGCATATGCGGACGATGAATGATGAGAAGGCTCAGGCCGCGGATCTCGTTTCCGACATCGATGAAACGCTCGTGCGCAACAATCTGTCGCTCGTTCTCTGCCAATTCAGCGGCGAGAGCTTCAACACAGCTGATCTCATCAGGCCAAAGCTTGCCGGCGTCTTCGGACATGCCAAAAGTCTCATGGCAATCCTGTCGATCCTGGCGGCAATTATCGGCTGCCTGGGGTTGGCGGCACGTGCATTGCGGACGAACAGGCGCCCCTAAAGAAACACCGCCGCTAAAGGCGGCGGTGTTTTCTGCTTGGCAATAATATCCACGTTACCAGTCGCGCGGGCGGCGCCAGCCGTCTCCGCGCCAGCCACGATCCTCGCGCCAGTCATCGCGATGATGGCGATGGCCGTGCCAACCCCATGGCGGTGGCGGCGGCGGTCTGCGATAACCCCAGCGCGGCGGCGGCGGACCCCAGCGGTTCGGGCGGCATTCGCCCCAAGGAGTGGCATGCCAGCCACGGCCGCAGGCGTAGTCCGCATTGACGACCGGCGCTCCGGACGTCGTTACTCCGGCCGGTGCCCCGACAGCGGGAATCGGCATTGCTTCTGCCGACGATACAGCCAATCCGCCGAGCAATGCGGCAATGGCAATCACGGTCGATCTCATCTTCAATGGTCCTCTGTCCAAGTCCCTAACACGCTGGATTTAACCCCCGAAGGTATGAACGCGGGCTGAACCGAAAAAGGTGTTTTTTGGGCGAAATCAAGACGGCTCAGGACACGCCGGCCCGCCGAAAATCGCCCGCCGGTCCGTCGAGACGCGAACTAAATCAGCGTTCGCGCAGGGCATTCGGCGATCCTCGCGCGTCACGAGAGTTTCATCAACGAGGCTTACACCGGAAATATCACTTGGCATAAAGGAGTTAGAGATGGTCGACCTCGCTTCCAGCAGTTCAGAGAGCGGCAACGCCAATCACCCAATTCACGGTACAGCAGGCTCGGCGAAGTGGTTCCTTCCGCTCTTCGGCGTCGTCGTCCTCGGCGGTCTCGCCTATGTCGGCTACGCGCTCGGCAGCGATCTTGCCGAGGCAGCGGCGGTTCCGTGGATCCTGCTCGGCCTCGCGCTGCTCATCGCGCTCGGCTTCGAGTTCGTCAACGGTTTCCACGATACGGCCAATGCCGTCGCAACCGTGATCTATACCCGCTCTCTGCCGGCGGAATTCGCCGTCATCTGGTCAGGCTTTTTCAACTTCCTGGGCGTTCTCACCTCTTCCGGCGCCGTCGCTTTCGGCATCCTGGCGCTTCTGCCGGTCGAGCTGATCCTGCAGGTCGGCTCCGGTTCGGGCCTTGCCATGGTATTCGCCCTTCTGATCGCCGCCATCATCTGGAACCTCGGCACCTGGTATCTGGGGCTGCCAGCGTCAAGCTCGCACACGCTCGTCGGCTCCATCATCGGCGTCGGCCTCGCCAATCAGTTCCTGGCGCCTGCCGGCTCCGCCACGAGCGGTGTCGACTGGTCGCAGGCTAGCAGCGTCGGCATGTCGCTGCTGCTGTCGCCGATCATCGGCTTCGGCGCTGCAGCCCTCCTGTTGCTGGTTGCCAAGGTCCTGATCCGCAACAAGGCACTTTATGAAGCACCGAAGGGCAATGCACCGCCGCCGATGTGGATCCGCGGTCTGCTGATCTTCACCTGCACCGGCGTCAGCT
>NZ_JAELTU010001043.1 GCF_016429015.1 Rhizobium sp. ASV20 | reverse complement strand
CCAACATATCCTTGGGGATCTGGTTCTGGATCGCCGTGAACCAGGGGATGTTGAACAATTCGATTCCAGCGCCACTAAGGAAATAGCTGATAACAATCAGTGTCCCCGAATGACTATAGAGCGCAAGTGGCACCAGGCCATAAAGTGATAGACCAAGGAACGCCATAATGCCGGGCCGAGGCAAGCGAACGCTTCCAAGAACAAGCCCTCCGGTAAGAGCCCCGATGGAATATGCACCCAGCGCAATGCCAATGA
>NZ_JAELTU010001042.1 GCF_016429015.1 Rhizobium sp. ASV20 | reverse complement strand
TAGTGCCATTCCACCTTGGTCCGATCTGTCCATTGCAGGATCGCGTTGCTGGTGAACTCGCTGCCATTGTCGCTGACGATCATCTTCGGCTTGCCTCGTCCCTCGATGATCCGCTCCAGCTCACGGGCAACCCGTAGGCCGGAAAGGGACGTATCGGCGACGAGGCCCAGGCATTCCCTGGTGCAATCGTCGACGACCAAAGCGCAAACGCTATGCGTTTGTCGCGAGCACCCGGAACCTGCGACCATCGGTGAG
>NZ_JAELTU010001041.1 GCF_016429015.1 Rhizobium sp. ASV20 | reverse complement strand
GAGGCCGTCGTTTCGATCGGCGGCAAAAAGCACTGGCTGTGGCGGGCGGTTGATCAGGATGGTTTCGTTCTGGAGGTTCTGGTGCAAAGCCGCCGCAATGCCAAGGCAGCCAAACGCCTGATGCGCAAGCTGCTGAAGGGCCAAGGCCGCGCGCCGCGCGTGATGGTTACCGACAAGCTCCGATCCTATGACGCCGCAAAACGAGAGATCATGCCCAGCGTCGAGCACCGTTCCCACAAGGGCCTCAACAATCGG
>NZ_JAELTU010001040.1 GCF_016429015.1 Rhizobium sp. ASV20 | reverse complement strand
AACGATCCGCCGATGGTGTAGGTCGCACGGTTCCATGATCACTGCGCGGTTGCACCGCAAATCGCCTTCTTCCAATGACGTGTGGCATCTCGACGAGGCTGTCGTTCGCATCGGAGGGAGAAAGTGCTGGCTGTGGCGCGCCGTGGATCAAGACGGATATGTCCCGGATGAAATCGTTCAGGTTCGCCGCAACACCCAGGCAGCCAAGCGATTGCTGGTCCGTTTGCTGAAGAGACAGGGCTTGGCGCCCAAGCG
>NZ_JAELTU010001039.1 GCF_016429015.1 Rhizobium sp. ASV20 | reverse complement strand
GGGTTGTCACTCGCAAGGAAGACGCAATGGAACGCACCTACTCCCACATCGATCTGGATGAACGACGCAAGATTGCCCGCTGGCGAATGGCTGGCCTAAGCGTTGGGATCATCGCCGAGAAGCTCGGACGACATCGTTCGACGATCTTTCGCGAAGTCAGACGCAACATGTTCGTCGATAAGCAGATACCCGATCTCAGCGGCTACTATTGCGTGACGGCGCATGAGATGGCTTGTGAACGTCGGGCGAAGTTGC
>NZ_JAELTU010001038.1 GCF_016429015.1 Rhizobium sp. ASV20 | reverse complement strand
GCTCCGATCCTATGACGCCGCAAAACGAGAGATCATGCCCAGCGTCGAGCACCGTTCCCACAAGGGCCTCAACAATCGGGCGGAGAACTCCTATCAACCAATCCGACGACGTGAGCGGATCATGAAATGCTTCAAGTCACGGCGACAGGTGCAATGCTTCGTCTCCATTCACGATCCGATTGCGAACCTCTTCCACATACCCCGCCACGACATCTCCGCCGGCCACCATCGCGAACTGCGCGCCGCCGCGATGGA
>NZ_JAELTU010001037.1 GCF_016429015.1 Rhizobium sp. ASV20 | reverse complement strand
CCATGTCTGCGCTATCTGCGCTTGGCATTGAACCGCTCACCTTGGGCAAGCTGGATCAATCCAAGCTGCATTCTGCCGCGCATAGCTTTTTTGCGGTGTGGCGTTGCCCTGATAATGCGGCACTTGAGGCCCTTGTCGGCGGAATAGCGCAATCGGGCTGGCATGATTATTTCGACACGATGAACGCAGGCGGCGAAGGAACCGATCTGGTCGGCCATCTCGCACAGCTTAACGAAGCCGCCTAGAGCCGGTGCT
>NZ_JAELTU010001036.1 GCF_016429015.1 Rhizobium sp. ASV20 | reverse complement strand
TCGGAGACGGTGAGCACCTACACGGTGAAGAACAGCGCCGGCGACGCGATCACGATCGACGGTTTCGACGAGGAACAGTTCCGCGTCAGCCTGGGCGCCGAGATCGCCCGGTCGTTCCAGCTGGAGAACGGGGCGAAGGTGACGCCGAAGCTTGGGATCACCGGCGGCTTCTCCGGCCTCGACGGCTCGGGCGCCTTCGCAGCTGTGACGGCCGGCATGAGCCTGCAGACGCAGAACTTCTGGATGCTCGATGCC
>NZ_JAELTU010001035.1 GCF_016429015.1 Rhizobium sp. ASV20 | reverse complement strand
CGAGACACCTTTTTCCCAGGAGTGCTGTATTCGCACCCAGGGCCGGCTTTGACTACGCCCAGTAGGCAGTCCGATAGAGCCAAGCGCGTCGATGCGATATCACTGACATTTTCAGACCGGAACCGCTAATGGGCTGGCTTATTTTGTCCGGCGCAGTTCCAGCCTAGCGATGCCTGCGGCGATATTCAGTCCTGTGCCGGCTTCAGCGCTCAGCGGCTGAAGGCCAAAATTCTTCGAATTGCCGCCGACGAGAGC
>NZ_JAELTU010001034.1 GCF_016429015.1 Rhizobium sp. ASV20 | reverse complement strand
ACGGCCTGGCGGAGGCTTTTCGTCACCGCTGGTTCGTCACCGGTTTGGCGGTATTATTGGTCTGGCTTGGGCTTGGAAACAGTATTCAGCAATTGATGTTGCCAGTCGTCAGCCGGACACATCTCGGTGGCGATGCCTTCATTGGCATTGCGCTGGGTGCATATTCCATCGGGGCTCTTACCGGAGGGCTTGTTCTTGGAAGCGTTCGCTTGCCTCGGCCCGGCATTATGGCGTTCCTTGGTCTATCACTTTATG
>NZ_JAELTU010000151.1 GCF_016429015.1 Rhizobium sp. ASV20 | reverse complement strand
CGTCGAGCACCAGCGGGGCGCTCAGATCGACGCCTTCGCGGCGATGGAAGATCAGTCGCGCCTCTACCTTGGTTTCGGTCGGATGTAGATCGAAAGTGAGATCCACGCGTTCCAGAACGAAGTCGGTAGGGCGGTAATCTGCCAGATTTACGATCTGGCCGGTATCTGTTCGCATGGTCTATCCTGATCAGGCTATGCTTTTGGAGGCACAGTCCGAAGCCCTCCTCCGGACCGAAAGTCGGCGCATCATTACATCGAAATCTGAACCAAAGTTAAAGTCATATCACTACATGGAAATGTTCCGCTGTGACACAGCAAGTATTGGGGCGACGAGCCGCCGCTCTTGTCCGTTCAAGCTCCGTCTGCCGATGTATACTGGATGTTCACACAATCACGTACTACCTGATTTAACGGACATCCGAGCGGCAATCGTCGCATGAGGGGACACATCATCCTTGGAATGCCGTCGCTGAAATGCATCAAGCCTTTTCAGGGAAACAATTATTTAAAGTAAATTATTTATTTAACCTCTTGCGGTATAAGCGCATCTACATAACTATAGCATGCTATTAGATGTCGGAATTATGATCGATTCCGGTGAATTCGTTCACAAAAATGAAACATCCTCCTTTCGTTGATACATTGAGAAGGGCACCCCAAGGAGGCCCGATTGAGTTTTTCTATCGAGCAGCTTGCTCGTCATCCTAAATTCGTGCCGTCCCTGCGCTTTCTCGCAGAGGCGTTGCGCAATCGTTATGATCATGGCCCTCGAATCGCACGCATGCTGGCTTCGCATCAGCGTTGGCTGCTGACGCAGACGGCCTATGCGCTTCATCTTGAATATGATCCTGCGGTGCCGGGTTCCGGCCTGACCGTCGTCGGGCTGCGTGATCTGATCACGAAGCATCGTGTCGCCAGCCGTAATACGGTGCTCAGTTTTATCGATGAGCTGCTCACCTATCGTTTTCTCACGCTGGCTCCCGGTCACGTCAAGCGTCCGCGGCGCTATGTGCCGACCGAGGCCAGCCTGACGGGGATGTTCGGCTGGTGCCTGTCCAATCTGGCGACGCTCGATCTGCTGGATGATGGTAGCCGTGCCGCGGCACTGGCCGCCTCTCCGGAGTTGATGGATATGGCGCAGCCACGCATGGCGCGCTATTGCCTGGAAACCGACCTCTGGCGCGAGCCACCGGAATGCGTCGGTCTGTTTCTCTGGACTGAGGCCGGAGGTCTGGTCGTCGACTACATCATGTCGCAGCTGGATCTCAGCGAAGAACAGGGTCCGCGGATCGACATCGGAAGGATCGATGCCCGCGCGCTTGCGGCACATTTCATGATATCGCGCACCCATCTGCAGCGCCTTCTCCGCAAATCTGCCGATCGTGGTGATATCGGCTGGCATGATGAGACGAAGAAGACGCGGATGTGGATCTCACGCGAGTTTCTGGATCAGTATTGCCAATGGCAGGCCGTGAAGCTCGCCGCAATCGACGAGGCTTTCGCCTGGGCGCGGGACGCAGCGGAGCAATCCAATCAAAAGAAATGATCTTGTCGGGGTGACGCCGGGTTTCGAGGCCCTGCCTCTATGGGCGGATCTCTCGAGCCGTCACGAAATCGCTAGGCCTGGGATGCCGACTGGGAATTCCCTATAGCGGAATGCTTGCGACAGCCGCGCGAGCAGGGCTTGTGTTTCGGCACTCATCCTCGCGAAGGCTCCGCGAGCGTTCGAACTCCTCGGCTGCCCGCACGGCAGAGCCGATGTGTCCGACGGAATCGAAGAGAGTGATGAGCGAACGCAAACCCGAAGACATGATGTAATTCCTGAAAGATAGAAGCGCTGAGCAGAACGCGTGACTTCGCGCCGGCAGATTAGCAGGCGCGGAAATCCGCAAAAATGGCGGTCGGGCGGCCGATGCGGGCCGAAACGCCAGTGCCCCGGGCAGTCATCTGCTCATTGGCAGCGATGCCGAGGTTGCGATGTCCGTTTGTGGCGCGCACGGGCTCAAGGGCGCGACGCAGGGTGTCAAACCCGCAGTGAATAGGGCGAAAACGTATAGTCATTGCCTTGGTTCCTTTCGAAATTCCTCCCAAGACACGCTATATATTGCAATGCAACATTGATTTTGCAACGCACAACATCGATGAACTGTCATGCTAAAATGCATGGCTCACGTCACATTCTGTTAATGGTGACGAAAATCAGCCTAATATTTCGGCGTCGATGCGATTCTTGAAGGCGAGAAGATCGCTCCATGCGAGCCGCTTGTTGATGGGCGCGGTGAGCAGTTCCTGCGGATGAAGGCTGGCGATCGCCGGTATCGTTCGGCCGAGAATCTCGATTTCCCGCCATTGTCCGCGGAGCCCGTGGATCGTTTCGGCGCTTCCGAAGAAATGCCGTGCGGTGAAATTACCGAGCAGCAACAAGGCTTTCGGCTCGGCGAGCGCAATCTGCCGTTCTATGAACGGACGACATATCTCGACTTCTGGCGCAGACGGTGCCCGGTTGCCGGGCGGCCGCCACGGAATGACGTTGGTCAGCAGGATTTCTTCGCGTCGCAGGCCGATAGCGGCCAGCATCTTGTCGAGCAGCAGTCCGGCGCGACCGGCAAACGGCGTGCCCTCCCGATCGTCATCGGCACTCGGCATCGGGCCGATCACTATGATCCGGCTCTCCGGCGTGCCGCTGGCAAAGATCGTCGAGCGGGCGCTGTTCTTGAGGTTGCAGCTGTTGAACGCCTCGATCGCGGTCTTCAACTCACCGAGCGAGCGAGCGCTTTCGGCTGCGAATCGCGCCTGTTCGACCGCCTGTTCGTCGGGAATGGCCGGAGCGTTGCGTGGCGAGGCGGGCGGTGGGGCTGCGACCGGTTTCGCGGCCTGACGCCGATCCCGTTGCCCGCCGCCCGCCGCCTGAGGCGCTTCAGGCCGCGGCTGTGCGGCCCTTGCCCCCTGTCGGGCCGCGCGCATGGCTTCGAATTCGGCGAAGCGATCCACCGGCTCCTCTTCCAGCAGCCAATCGACGCCCGCATCCGCATGGAAATGCAGAAGGGCGGCAAGTTCGGCCGGTGTGAGGTCGCTGGCGGAAATCATGGGAGGAACTCTAGCCAAAGCGGCGCCGGAACGAAAGGGCAGGGCGGTCCGCTATCTCACGCCGTCCACTGGGTGATGTCCTCGCGCTCGCCGATCAGGGCAAGACCGTGGGCGATCGACAGCAGTTCGCCGCCGGTCTCGATGCGCTCTTGGCCGAAGCGCTCGGTGAAGATGCGCCGAACTGCCGGCACGAAGGACGTACCGCCGGTGAGAAACACCTTGTCGATAGCATCGGGCAAGGTATTCGTTGTCGTCAGCACGTCGTCGAGCGCACCTTCGATGCGGGAGAGATCCTCGGCGATCCAGCTTTCGAAATCGGCACGCCGAACGCTGCGGCGGCCGGCCTTGCCGAGTGGCGGGAAATTGAATTCGGCCTCTTCCTCGGCAGAGAGAGCCATCTTCGTGGCGGATACCGCCTGATAAAGCGGATATCCCTCGTCATGCTCGACGAGATCGATGAAGGTTTCGAGCTTCTCTGGCTCGAGGCTGCTGCGCACCAGCGTCTTCAGGTCGGCATATTCGCGCGAGGTCTTGAAGATCGAAAGCTGGTTCCAGCGGCCGAAATTGGCATAATAGGAGCTGGGCATTTCCAGCAACTTGTCGAAGCTCTTGAAGTAGCTGCCCTTGCCGATAGCCGGCGAGACGATGTTGTCGATCATCCGGAAATCGAAGTGATCGCCGGCGATGCCGACACCCGAATGGCCGATGGGAGTTGCCGTCAGCTTTCCGGCCTGGGTTTCGAAACGGATGAGCGAGTAGTCCGTCGTACCGCCGCCGAAGTCCGCCACGAGTACGGTGGCGTCCTTCTTCAGATGCTGCGCGAAGTAGAAGGCAGCGGCCACGGGTTCGTAGACGTAGTGGATCTCGGGAAAGCCAAAGCGGGTGAGGGCGGCATTATAGCGCTCCGTCGCGAGCGCCGGGTCCGGATTGGCGCCGGCAAAATGCACAGGGCGTCCCGTTACGATCCGTGACACGTCGCTTGGCCAGCCTTCTCCGGCATAGGAGCGCAGGCGGCGCACGAAGACCTCCATCAGATCCTCGAAGCTATGGCGCTTGGCATAGATCAGCGTGCCCTGGAAGAGCGCGCTTGCGGCAAAAGTCTTGATCGACTGGAGGAAGCGGCAATCGCCCGGGTTGTCGATGAACAGGCGGATGGCTGCATGACCGGCCTCGACCTTGAGCGCAGCTGCACCCAGTCCCGGATCCTTCATGAAGGAAAGCGCGGTGCGCATGCTGTCTGCAGTGCCGGCGGCACTGTTGAAGGCGACCGATTGCGTCGCAGATCCGTCAGCCATTGCCAAAACCGTATTCGTGGTGCCGAAGTCGAAACCAAGCGCCCGAGCCATGCCCGCACTCCTTTCCGTTGAAATTTTATGGATTGGGGCAAAGCCCCCATGAGGCGCACGCCGCGCCCAGATCGCAAAGAGGGCGCGTCATGGCATGGCTGCGCGGCAAGTGCAAGTCGCGGCGTCGGTTTTATTTCCCTCCGCCGAAGCGGACACCGGCGACACGGCCGGAAGGCCTTTGTTGCTTTACTTCCGTGCAAATGAAACGGGCGCCTTTCGGCGCCCGATCTTGTCACTCCGCGGCAATGGCCGACGGCGGTTCCTTGTGGTGCGGATCGTCGTCCTTGCGTTTGCCGAAGCGACCAAGGAAGTCGTTCAGGCGGTTCATCTCAAGGAAGATTACCGGCGTGATGAACAGTGTCAGAAGCTGTGAGACCACGAGGCCGCCAACGACCGCGATACCGAGCGGCTGCCGAAGCTCGGAACTCGCACCGCCGCCGACCGCGATCGGCAGAGCGCCGAGCAGTGCGCAGAAGGTCGTCATCATGATTGGGCGGAAACGACGGACGCATGCTTCGTGGATTGCCTCCGCAGGCGATATCCCTGTTGTCGATCGTAGCGTCTCCAGCGCGACGTCGATCATCATGATCGCGTTTTTCTTCACGATGCCTATCAGCATCAACAGGCCGATCAACGCGATGATCGACAGGTCGAAGCCGAAGACCTTCAGGGCAAGCAGCGCACCGAGAGCAGCGGCCGGCAGACCCGACAGAATGGTCAGCGGATGGATGAAGCTTTCGTAGAGAACACCGAGAACGACGTAGATCGTCAGCACGGCTGCGAGGATCAGGTAAGGCGTGCTGCCCTGTGATTGCTGGAAGATCTGCGCCGTACCGCCGTAGGACGTGAAGATGTCCGCCGGCATGTCGATGTCTTTCTTGATCTGATCGATCCGTGCCGTGGCGTCCCCGAGGGCTTCGCCGGCCGGCAGGTTGAAGGAGACCGTGGTCGAAACGAGCTGTCCCGTCTGGTTGATGGTGACAGGGCCAGTCGTACGCTGAACATGGGCGAAGTTGGACAATGGGACCAGCGAGCCGTTTGACGAGGCAACGTGGATATCCTGCAGTCTCTGGTCGTCCCAGGGTTTGCTGGTGTCGAACTCGACCATCACGTCGTAGCTGTCGCCGGTGGTCTGGATCTGTGCAGCGTCATAGCCGCCGAACGCTTCTTCAAGCGTCGTACGCAGCTGATTGTTGTTGATGCCGTATTGCGAAGCCTTCTCGGTGTCGATGACGATGTTGGCCTGCAGCGCGTTGTTCTGCTCGTCCGACGCAACGTCGGTAAAGCTTGGGTCGCGACGCATCGCATCGAGCATCTTATTGGCCCAGAGGTTGGTCTGGTCGGCACTCAGTGCCTGGATGACGAGCTGATATTGGCTGGCGGTCTGGCGGCCACCGAAGCGCAGGCTTTGCTGCGGCGTGATATACGCCTTGAGGCCTGCGATGGTCCCGATGCTGGTGCGCAGCTCGCGCAGCGTCTGATCCAGCGGCGGTCGCTGATCCTTCGGCTTCATTTGAACGAACATGGTGCCGTTGTTCAACGGCTGGCGGACACTGCCGCCAACGATGGACATTACGCCGGCAACGGCAGGATTCTGTTTGACGAGCGCCGCTGCCTGGTTCTGCAGGTCGCGCATTGCCGGATAGGAGATATCCTGACGCGCCTGAGTGGAGATCTGAAGGCGGCCGATATCCTCAGTCGGAAAGAAACTCGCCGGCAGCACCATGAAAAGGTAGACCGAGAGCGCGATCGAGCCGAGGAAGCAGAGCAGCACGGTGCCGCGATTGCGCAGGCACCAGGCGACGCCCCTGTCGTAGCCGCGCTGCGTCATGTCGAAGCCGCGGTTGAACAGGCGCACCGGATAGGGCGGTTGGCCATGGCCCGCCGATAGACGCGAGCTGAGCATCGGCGTGACGGTGAGGGAGACGATTGCCGATGACACGATGGCGATCGCGACCACCATGCCGAATTCGTTGAAGATACGACCGACAACGCCGCCCATCAGCAGGATCGGGATGAACACCGCGATCAGCGAGATGGACATGGAAATGATGGTGTAGCTGACCTCGGCCGATCCCTTGATCGCCGCCTGCAGCACCGGCATGCCTTCCTCGACATGCCGCAATATGTTTTCCAGCATGACGATAGCGTCATCCACCACAAGGCCGACGGCGAGCGTCAATCCTAGCAGCGAGATGTTGTCGACGCTGTAGCCCAGTACATACATCATGCCGAAGGTCGAAATCAGCGATAGCGGTACGGCAAGGCCGGGGATGATCGTCGCCGTCACATGGCCGGTGAAGAGATAGATGACGAGAACGACCAGGCTGATCGTCAGTAGCAGAGTGAATTTGACGTCTGAGATCGCATCGCGGATCGGCTGTGCCGAATCGTTCATGACATGCGTCTGCACCGAGGCCGGAATTTCCGCATGGAGTTGCGGCAGCTTCGCGTTGATCGCATCGACCACGTCGACGGTGTTGGCATCCGGCTGACGCTGGATGGCAAGAATGATGGCCTGCTTGCCGTCGTACCACGAGCCGGCATTGGTGTTCTGTACGCTATCCTGCACGTCGGCGACGTCGCTCAGGTGGATCGGCGCGCCATTGGGGCTGGCAATGACCAGCGACTTGAACTGCGCGGCATTGGTCTTCTGGGTGTTGGCATTGAGCGTCATGCTCTGCTTGTTGTTTTGCAGAGTGCCGACCGGAACCTGGCTGTTGGCGCTGACGATTGCGGAGTTGACGGTGTCGATGCCGATGCCGCGGGCCAGCAGCTTGTTCGGATCGACTTCGACGCGCACGGCGTAGGTCTGTGCGCCGTAAACGGTCACTTCCGCGACGCCCGGGAGGGTCGACAGCGAAGGCGAAATGATGTCTTCGGCGATTTCGTCGAGCTTGCTGCGCGGCATCGTATCGCTCTGCACCGCAAGCAGCATGATCGGAGCGTCAGCCGGGTTGGTCTTCTTGTAGCCCGGCGGCGTCGTCAGATTGTTCGGCAATTGCCGCGTCGCATTCGAAATGGCGGCCTGAACGTCGGCTGCGGCTGCATCGATGCTTCGGTTAAGATCGAACTGTAGCACGATGCTCGTATTGCCGAGCGAGTTCGTCGCCGAGATTTCACTGATGCCGGGGATGGTTTCGAACTGCTTGATCAGCGGTGTGGAAACCGAGGTCGCCATCGTCTGCGGGGAAGCGCCTGTCAGCTGCGCCGAAACGTTGATGGTCGGAAAATCCACCTGGGGCAGGGCGGCAACGGGCAGGAGCTGATAGCCGGCGAGGCCCGCCATGACCACACCCAGCGCCAGAAGCGTCGTCGCTACCGGTCGTTGGATACAGAATTGTGGGATCATTGCTGTGCTCCAACCGAAATCGTTTCGCTCTTCTGGCTCGACTGATCGTTGGCGGCAGCCACGTTCTCGGACTTTTCGTCGTTGAACTGTTCGACGACAGTCTGGCCGTCGATCAACTGCACCTGTCCTTCGACGACCACATGATCTCCCTCCGTGAGGCCCTTGGCGACTGCGGTGTAGCCACCGTTTTGCCGCTCGACGGTAACGGGCGTCAGATGAACCTTGTTGTCCTTGACGACGAAAGCATAGAAGCCGTCTGGACCGGGGCTGATCGCAACCGTCGGGGCGACGAGTACAGGCTGATTGTCGGTCAGGTGAACGACGACGTTGACCGATCGGCCAGGCCAGATCGCACCGTTGGCATTATCGAACTTCGCCTTGACGAGAATGGTGCCGGAAGCGGGGTCGACCGTATTGTCGAAAAAGCTGACCGCGCCTTGGCGGGCCTTACCCTTGCTCGAGTTCGGAACCGTACTGACCGCCACCGAGCCGGCTTTCAATGCTTCCTCCAATTCCCGCAGCTGGTTTTCCTGCATGTGGAATTGAACGTAGATCGGATTGTATTGCGTGATGGTCACGATCGCGGTGCCGGGCGTGACATAGGCGCCAGGGCTTGGGACGACATTTCCGAGACGTCCGTCATAGGGCGCGCGGATCTGCGTATTTTCCAGCAGAACCTGGTCGGATGCGAGCTGGGCCTTGTCGGCATTGACGTCAGCAGCCGCGGTGTCACGCGCGGCTACGGCCTGATCGACCGTCTGCTGCGTACCTGCGTTTGCCAGCAGGCTCTTGGCGCGGGTGAGGGCTGCTTCTGCGGCCACAAGCGTTGCCTGATCCTTGACTATGGTCGCCTGATCCTTGTCGACGGCGGCCTGCGCCGTCCGCGCGTCCAGCTTGGCGATCAGATCGCCGGCCTTCACCATTGCGCCGTCCTGCGCCTCGATCGAGGTAATGATGCCGGATTCCTGTGCGGCGATGGTCGTCGCATTTTGCGCAACGGCCGAGCCGGTGGCCGTGATGTCGTTCGGCAGCGATCTCTTCACCACTGCGGCTGTCTTGACGACAGAGGATATGGCCTGATGCTTTTTGCCGCCAGCCGCTACGGCTTTGCTGGCATCCTTGGTTTCTGCGGAGGCCTGATCGACAAATGCGGAAAGAAAAGGAATACGGTCGCGATAGCCCCAGGCTGCAAGGGCTGCAACGACGAGAAGGCCGAGAGGAAGCCAGAATTTTTTCATATTTAAAGAACCGGTCGAAGCGAGTTGCAGAAAGCGCGATGACTCGAGGTGTATCTATTGCGTCGCACAACAAAGACGGGCTTCGCCGCAATCCATCACATCGCCGTTACCGCTAACGTTCGGTAATTCTGTCCCTATAACGTGAATTCATGAACGCTCATCGGTGGCAATCTACCACAGTTCGACGGGACGAAAAATTAAAGCTTGGAAAGCTTTGGAATTGCTGCCGGTTGCGCGGTGCAACAAATGATCAAATGACTATTTTTTGATTGCCGTCATGTAATAAATGGGCAGCTGCTTGGTCTTTTCAGGCATTTATAGTGAGAAGCAGCCCCCAAACATTCATGGTAGCCTTTGCCTGTTCTCACGCAATTGTGTTGACAGGCCCCATTTCCAAAGGGGCCTGCTCTTTTCGCTGAGCGAGACGAATTAGAGTGAACGCGCAGCACCGCCATCGCAGCGGACCATCGTTCCGGTCACGTAGCTTGCCGGCTCGCTGCAGAGGAAGGCAGCCGTTGCCGCAAATTCCTCGACACGACCGTAACGGCCAGCCGGAATGCGCTGCTGGCGTTCAGCGCTGACATCCTCCAGGCTCTTGCCTCCGCGCCGGGCAGCGGCCGTGTCGAGCTCGGCCAAGCGGTCGGTTGCGATGCTGCCGGGCAGAAGCATGTTGGCGGTGATTCCGTGCGCCGCCACTTCGCTCGCCAGGGTCTTGCTCCAGCCGACGAGTGCGGGACGCAACGTATTCGAGAGTGCCAGATTGGGGATCGGCTCTACGACGCCGGATGAGGCGACGGTGAGAATGCGGCCCCAACCCTGTGCCTTCATGCCCGGCAGCAGGGTATTGGTGAGCGTGATGATCCGCGACACCATGGTGATGAAATAGGTCTCCAGCCGGTCCGCGGTCATCTCTTCGGTCGTCCCTGGCGTTGGGCCGCCGCTGTTGTTGACGAGAATATCGATGCCTCCGAGCTTCTCGGTCACAGCCTTGCTGACGATGTCGACGAAATTTTCGTCGCTGAGGTCGGCCCATATCCAGTCTGCCCGGCCCTTGCCCTCGGCATTGATCGCTTTGCAATTGCTTTCGAGCCGTTCTCCGCTGCGGCCGCAGAGCAGAACGTTTACTCCCTCCCGCGCCAGCGCGACGGCGATGCCGTGGCCGATGCCCTTGGAGGAGGCGAGCACCAGCGCGCGTTTTCCTTCGATACGAAGATCCATGTCGATCACCCCTAATGCTATCCGGATTTTCCCAAGCCTTACTTATAGAGTGCCATTGGCTGCCTTTGAAAGCCGTCGGCGAGAAGAACGTTGCAAATGCGATCCAATTATTGACGTTAACGTAAAGGTAATTTAGCTTCATCGTCGGGTTGGACGAATTGGAGGATCGCCTGTCGCTTCCCGGCTCGACAATCCCTTTCCATTTTGACAAGAGATAATCAAAGCGGGGAAGATGCCCAACGGGGATGAGGCTGCGATCCGATATCATGGGATGCCGGCCAAGCGGAGAGAGTGAATGACTGACGCGAGCGAGCTGCCGGAACGCGAGAGCATGGAATTCGACGTTGTGATTGTCGGGGCAGGGCCTGCGGGCCTGTCGGCGGCGATCCGGCTGAAGCAGATCAATCCGGATCTGACTGTTGTCGTGCTCGAAAAGGGCGCGGAGGTTGGCGCGCATATTCTCTCGGGCGCGGTCGTCGATCCGATCGGCATCGATCGTCTGTTGCCCGGCTGGCGCGACGAAGAAGGACACCCCTTCAAGACCGAGGTCAAGGCGGATCACTTCCTGTTTCTCGGTCCCGCCGGCTCCATCCGGCTGCCGAATTTCCTCATGCCGCCGCTGATGAACAATCACGGCAATTATATTGTCTCGCTGGGGAATGTCTGTCGTTGGCTGGCCGAGAAGGCCGAAGCGCTCGGCGTCGAGATCTACCCTGGCTTTGCCGCAAGCGAAGTACTTTACGACGGCCAGGGTGTCGTCATCGGGGTCGCCACGGGCGACATGGGCATCGAGAAGAACGGCGAGCCCGGCCCAAACTATACGCGTGGCATGGCGCTGATGGGCAAATATGTGCTGATCGGCGAAGGCGTGCGCGGCTCGCTTGCCAAGCAGATCATCGCCAAGTTCGATCTGTCGAGAGACCGCGAGCCACAGAAATTTGGCATCGGCATCAAGGAACTTTGGGAGGTCAAGCGCGAGCATCACAAGCCGGGCCTCGTACAGCACTCCTTCGGCTGGCCTCTGGGTATGAAGACGGGCGGCGGCTCGTTCCTCTACCATCTGGAAGACAATCTGGTCGCGGTCGGCTTCGTCGTGCACCTGAACTACAAAAACCCCTACCTCTTCCCATTCGAGGAGTTCCAGCGCTTCAAGACCCACCCGGCCATCCGCGGCACCTTCGAGGGCGGCAAGCGCATTTCCTATGGCGCACGTGCCATCACCGAGGGCGGTTATCAGTCAGTGCCGAAGCTGACCTTCCCCGGCGGCGCGCTCATCGGTTGCTCGGCCGGCCTCGTCAATGTTCCGCGCATCAAGGGCAGCCACAATGCGGTGCTGTCTGGCATGCTGGCGGCTGACAGGATCGCAGACGCGATCGCCGCAGGTCGCGCCAATGACGAAGTGATCGAGATCGAGAACGAGTGGCGTCAGACCGATATCGGCAAGGACCTGAAGCGGGTCCGGAACGTCAAGCCGCTCTGGTCGAAGTTCGGCACGGCGGTCGGCGTGGCGCTCGGCGCGCTCGACATGTGGACAAACCAGCTGTTTGGCTTCTCCTTCTTCGGCACGCTGAAGCATGGGAAGACGGATGCCGCCTCGCTGGAGCCTGCGGCCATGCATCAGAAGATCGACTATCCGAAGCCGGATGGCGTCCTGACCTTCGATCGTCTCTCCTCGGTATTCCTTTCGAACACCAATCACGAGGAAGATCAGCCGGTGCATCTCAAAGTCGGAGATATGGCGCTGCAGGTATCGTCCGAGCACGATATCTTCGCCGGCCCGTCAACGCGCTACTGTCCGGCAGGGGTTTATGAGTGGGTGGAGAAGGACGGCAAGGAAACCTTTGTCATCAACGCTCAGAACTGCGTTCACTGCAAAACCTGCGATATCAAGGACCCGAACCAGAACATAAACTGGGTACCACCACAGGGCGGTGAGGGACCGGTCTATCCGAACATGTAAGAAACGGCGTAGGGCCAAACGCTGAAGCAATGCGTTTGGCCCTATCGAAGCGACATTCTCATGCGGGATGGAGTTTAATGTTGTACGGGCTTGCGAGCGAGCAGGCCGGTGGACAATGCGACACCGACACCGGTGACGACTGCGGCCGCAATGCCGGCCATTCCGATTTCCTCGCCAAGCAGCAATCCGCCGCCGATCGTGGCGAGAACGGGCGTAATCGCAGTGAAGGCTGCGGCCTGCGTGCCGCCAAGAGCTTGAACGGCAAGTCCATAGGCCAGCGTCGCAGCAAGACCCGACAGCAGGCCCTGGCTGACGATCTGCAGGCCGATTTCCGGTAGCGGCAGCGAAGTCAGCGAGCTACCGAAGATGGCGGCCAGACCAACATGGGTCAGGAACGACCAGACGGCGATGAGTGCGCTCGATTGTACGGCGGTGAGGCCCGAGCGACGAAAGGCGTGCGTATAGGCAGCCCACAGCAGAGCGGCGAGCGGCAGTAACGTGAAGCCGGCCCAGGAGATTTCCACCCCGTAGAGACTGCGAACCAACAGGATCACAACGCCGGCGACAATGCCGCCAAGGCCGAGCCAGCGGGTTATGTCCAGCCGTTCGCGAAACAGCAGGATACCGATCAGGGCAGCGGCAAGGGGCATGGAGCCACCGAGCAGGATCCCGGCGGAAGACGCTGGGGTGAATTGAATAGCGAAGGTGGTCAGCTGGAAGAAGAGGGCGCCGGAGCCACACACCATGAGAGCCAGCAGTTTCAGCGATACGCCTTTCGGCAACAGACCGGTGCGCCACCAGACGGGAGCCAATACCAGCGCCGGTACACCATAGCGGATCAAGCCGAGGTCGATCGTGCTCATCTGTGTCTCGGCTGTGTGGCGGGTCGCAAGAATCCAGTTTGCCCAGATCAATACGGTCACGATAGCGCCCGCATATCCCATCGCAGTAGAAGTCGGCTTGCGTGTGGAGAGAGACAAAGCGGTCATCGACATATCCTTCCCATCCATTCGGTTCATTTGGTGAATGGGGAAAAGATAGCGCTGAAAGCCGAGGCATGTCCTTGCTAGTTATGGCGCAGAAATGCTGCTACAAGCAACAATCTGCCAATCTGGATTTCAAAACTTCCTGGTCATGCCAAAATTGGATAAGTTCGATATCGCGATCCTCAACTGCCTCCAGGAGGATGCGCGCGCCACCAATGTCGAGATTGCCGAACGGGTAAATCTCTCGCCGTCACCCTGCCTCAGGCGCATTCGTAATCTGGAAAAATCCGGGCTCCTGCGCGGCTATCGTGCTGATATCGACCGCAAGGAAGCCGGTCTCGGCCTGACCGTTTTCGTCGAACTCAAGGTCGGACATCATTCGAAGGAGAACTCTGAAGCGCAGCAGGCAGCTCTACTCGCCATTCCCGAGATCGTCGCCTGCCACTTGATTTCGGGAACGGCCGACTTTCTCGCCGAAGTCGTGGTGGCGGATCTTGCTGCCTATGAAAAAGTGATGTCGGAGAAGCTGCTGGCTCTTCCCGGCGTCGTCGATCTGCGCTCGAACTTCGCGATACGGACGATCAAGGCCAACGGTGCGCTGAAGCTGCCGCCGCCTGAATGAAAAAGAAAAAGGGCCGTTTCCGGCCCCTTTTTTGATGAAAGACTTGGTGCGACTAGAGCATCGTCCCGCTGAGGATCAGCAATGCCACAGAGAAGTAGATCACCAGACCGGTGACATCGACAAGCGTCGCGACGAAAGGCGCCGATGCGCTGGCTGGGTCGAGCCGCAGTTTCTGCAGGATGAACGGCAGCATCGAGCCGGCGAGCGAACCGAAGGTCACGATGCCGATCAGCGCCGCGAACACGGTAAGACCGACCAGTTGCCAATGTGGGCCGTAGTCGAAGAGGCCAAGGCTTTGCCATGCGACGATGCGCGTGAAGCCGACGAGGCCGAGGATGGCGCCGAGCACGATGCCGGTCGGCAGTTCGCGCAGCGCTACACGCCACCAGTCCGAGAGCTTGAGTTCGCCGAGCGCCAGCGCACGGATGATCAGCGATGTCGCCTGCGAACCGGAATTGCCGCCCGAGCTCATGATGAGCGGGATGAAGAGCGTCAGCACGACGGCCTTTTCCAGCTCGCCCTCGAAGTGCTGCATGGCGCTTGCCGTCAGCATCTCGCCGAGGAAGAGGGCGGCGAGCCAGCCGGCGCGCTTGCGGATCATGCCACCGAAGCTGATCTTCATGTAGGGCTGGCCGAGCGCTTCCATACCGCCGAATTTCTGGGCGTCTTCTGTCGTATCGGCGATCATCGTGTCGATGACGTCGTCGACCGTGACGATCCCCAGCATGTGGCCCTTGTCGTCGACGACGGGAAGCGCCAGCAGATCGTGGCGACGGATCAGGCGGGCGACATCCTCCTGCTTCATCAGCGGCGGTGCCGTGACCGGCGTGCCCTTCTGGGCAACGGTGAGAATACAGGCATCTGGCTCGCCGGTGATAAGGCGGCGCAGCGTCACGACATGCAGCAGCACATTCGTTTCGTCATCGAGCACATAGATGGCATACACGGTTTCGCGGGAGCGCTCGACCTGGCGAATGTGATCGAGTGTCTGGGCGATCGTCCAGCTGGCCATCACGCTGACGAACTCCGTCGTCATGATACCGCCGGCTGTGCGCGGCGGATAACCCATCAGGCCCTGGATCGCCTGTCGTGCATGCTCGTCGAAGGTGGCGAAGAGCCGAGCGCGGGTGTCGACATCCATTTCGAGCAGAACGTCGGCAACACGGTCGTTGGACATGCCGTGCAGCAGCCGCGAGGCATCTGCATTGCCCATGACTTCAAGAATGGCGTGAGCGTTGCGCAGTTCCGGCCGGTCGAGAATGTGCACAGCACGCTCTTCCGGCATTTTGGCGAGGATACGTGCGGCTTCGGCCACATCGAGCACATTCAGCGACTCGACGCGTTCGGCGATGGTAGCGCCGCGGTTGTTATTGATAAATGCACGAGCGGCATTGCCAGCCCGCGCGGGAAAGCTGTTGATGTTCATTATAGCTCGCCTTTCCGGTCGATCCGCCGTCGTAGCGGATCGTGGCGAGCCGACAGGAGTCGGTTAGTGCACGAATGCTACTGACGGCAAAGGCAATCGACTACTACTGTCGCTAGGCATCTAAAGATGGCTCCGGTTAATCGGCATGGAAAAGCGCTGCTTTCCATCTGGGGCAGAAGTCGCCCTGAAGGCATAAAAAGTCAAGAGGTGGAAACGGTTTAAGGCCGCATGTCGAAAGAAAAATTTGCTTGGGTGCTTGAAATTTTATGCGGCGCAACAGGTGCCGTTGCGGATGTGTTAAAATAGCGTGGCCGGGCGACGAGCGCCCGGCCTGATTTACTCCGGATTTTGGCGCTCAGAAGCCCGCCAGAACGATCTTGCCCTTCATCTTGCCGGTCTCGACGAGAGCATGCGCCTTTCTCAGATTGGCCGCGTTGATCGTGCCCGCTGTCTCGGTCAGTGTCGAGCGAATCTGGCCCGCATCCACCAGTTCTGCGACCTTGGTCAGCAGCTTGTGCTGCTCGATCATGTCGGCGGTGTTGAAGAGGGGGCGTGTGAACATCAGCTCCCAGTGGATCGACACGGCCTTGCGCTTGAAAGGCACGACATCGAGCGTTTTCGGATCGTCGATCAATGCGAAGCGGCCCTGCGGTGCAATGATGTCGACGATCGACGCGATGTGCTCTGACGTATTGGTGGTCGAGAACACGAAGGCGGGTGCCCCGAGACCGAGTGCCTCGATCTGCGGCGCAAGCGGCTTCGAATGGTCGATGACGTGATGAGCGCCGAGCTCCTTGACCCAGGCCTGCGTTTCCGGCCGGGATGCGGTGGCGATGATGGTGAGATCGGTTAGAGCCCGTGCGATCTGGATGGCAACCGATCCGACGCCGCCCGCACCGCCGATGATGAGGATGGCATTGGCAACACCGGGAACAGGGTGTTGCACCTTCAGGCGGTCGAATAGCGCCTCATAGGCCGTGATCGAAGTCAGGGGAAGTGCCGCAGCAGCCGGAAAATCAAGGCTCTTCGGCTTGGCGCCGACGATGCGCTCGTCGACCAGATGGAATTCGGCATTGGAGCCGCCGCGATTGATTGCGCCTGCGTAGAAGACCTCGTCTCCCGGCTTGAACATGGTGACGTCGGGGCCGACCGCCTTGACGATGCCCGCCGCATCCCAGCCCAAGATCTTATACTCACCTTCGCCGGGAGCGACATTGGCGCGGACTTTGACGTCGACCGGGTTGACGGAAACGGCCTTCACCTCGACGAGCAGATCGTGCCCCTTGGCGTCGGGCGTCGGCAGTTCGACGTCGATCAGGGATGTTTCCGCGGAGATGGGTTGCGGTTGCTTGTAGGCGACTGCGCGCATGGGAGAAGCTCCTGGGTTTGTTGCACAGTGGCTAGATGCGCATTATCCTCGAATGGCGCAAGAATGCACAATTTCTGTACGTAGGTACAAAAAGGATACTGTCGATGTCGGTTCCCCGCTCCAAGCTTGTCAGGAATTTCCCGGGCTGCCCGGTTGAGGCGACGCTCAGCCTGCTCGACGGCAAATGGAAAGGCGTGATCCTGTTTCATCTGATGGAGGGAACGCTGCGCTTCAATGAGATCCGCCGCAAGCTGCCGTCGGTGACGCAGCGCATGCTGACCAAGCAATTGCGGGAGCTGGAAGAGTCGGGACTGGTTTCACGCACCGTCTTTCCGGTGGTGCCGCCGCGCGTCGATTATGCGCTGACGCCGCTCGGCGCCAGCCTGGGGCCGATCATCAAGGCCATGGCCGTATGGGGCGAAGAGAATGTGTTCTGCCACGACGGCCGCCAGCAACTGGCCTCATGCGTGACCGGTGCGGCGCTCCAGAGCAACTGACAGCGCGAAGACGGCAAGGCCGCCGACAGAGAGGATCGCGCCCACATAGCCGGTTGCTGCCGCGGTGAAGCCCCAGAAGATCACGAGGCCGCCGAGCCAGGCGCCGAGTGCGTTGGCGATGTTGAAGGCGGAGTGATTGGAGGCTGCTGCCAGCGTCTGCGCATCAGCCGCCACGTCCATCAGACGGGTCTGCACCGCGGGACAGGCAGCAAAGCCGCAGCCGATCAGGAAGACGCAGATGCAGAGCATGACGGGGTTGGTGGCGGTCAATGCAAACAACGTCATGATGACCACATTGAAGATCATCATGCCGCCGATCGTTCCCTTGATCGAGATGTCGCCGAGGCGCGAACCGACGATGTTGCCAACATTCATGCCGATGCCGAACAGTGCAAGCACAACCGGGACCATGGCGGTGCCGAGGCCGGCGACCTGGGTCGTCGTTGTGGCGACATAGCTGAAGATCGAAAACATGCCGCCGAAGCCGATTGCGGCGACACCCAGCGTCAGCCAGACCTGGATGCGCTTGAGGGCGCCCAGTTCGCGGGTGATGCTGGCACCTTCTTCGACCTTGTCCTTCGGCAGGAACAGGGCGATGAGCATCATGGTGATGAGGCCAACGCCGCCGACCATCATGAAGGCTGCACGCCATTCGAGGAGCTGACCGAGATAGGTGGCGATCGGCGTGCCGATCAGCGTGGCGATCGTGAGGCCGAGCATGACCTGACCGACTGCTCGCACGCGGCGATGAACCGGCACCATGGAGGCGGCAACGAGCGCTGCAACGCCGAAGTAGGCGCCATGCGGCAGACCGGTGATAAAGCGCAGCACCGTGAAGCTTGCGAAGGTCGGCGCAAATGCGCTGGAAATATTACCGGCTGCAAAGAGCGCCATCATCAGAAGGAGCAGCGTGCGGCGTGCCATCTTGGCAGCGAGCACGGCAATGATCGGCGCGCCGACGACGACACCGAGCGCATAGGCGCTGATGACATGGCCTGCCTGCGGCGTGGTGACACCGAAGGTATCGGCGACTTCGGGCAGGAGCCCCATGATGACGAATTCGCCCGTGCCTATGCCGAAGCTGCCGACCGCAAGAGCCAGCGTCACCAGCGCAATGGCGGTACGCGACGGTGCTTCCAGGGAGGTTTGGGTATCGAGGGCCTCGACGGCAATATCGCTCACAAAAACTCCTTGGGCAGCAAAGCGGCTCAAATCTCACGAATCACGCCGCGAGGCCGGACCCCGGCTTTCGATGCGGTATCTCTAATGAAAGGACTGACGGGGCGTGAACACACTCCAATTCATAGTATCAACCATGGCGGGATTTCTGTCATGTGCATTTTTTGCAGCGCAGCACGTCGCAGACCGCATAAGTGAGCGCTGTGCCGGAACGGTCTCGATGGTTGCGGTGCTTGAAATCGCTTCTTTCGGGACCATCTGAGAGAAAGCGCACGGGGCATCAGCTCCTTTTGAGATACAATCTGAGAGAAGACCAAGAGCCCCGATGAAGCTGATCGGCTTTTTCAATCGTGATGGCGGTACGTTCCGCACGACCGACATGGCTGCCTACGAGAAGAGGGCAGAGCAGGTCTTCCGTGACGCCGGTCACGATTTCGAAGCTGTGATCGTGGAGGGACGCAACATCGTTTCGGCGATGGAACGGGCGGCGCGACGCGACGATATCGACGGAATCGTCGCCGGCGGCGGCGACGGCACGATTTCGGCGGCGGCGGCGATTGCCTGGAGAAACGGCGTCGCTCTGGGCGTCGTTCCGGCCGGTACCATGAACCTTTTCGCCCGTTCTCTCAGATTGCCGCTCGATATCTGGCAGACGTTGAGCGTGCTGGCGGCGGGTGACGTCGACAATGTCGATATCGGCAGCGCCAATGGCCGCGCCTTCGTGCACCAGTTTTCGGCAGGCCTGCATGCGCGCCTGGTACGTTACCGCAACAGCTATACCTATCGCTCGCGTATCGGGAAGATGTCGGCCAGCACCCGGGCTGCCTTCGGCGTCATCGCCAACCCACCGGAATTC
>NZ_JAELTU010001033.1 GCF_016429015.1 Rhizobium sp. ASV20 | reverse complement strand
ACTATGACCGGATGACGGATCCGACGGATCAGGATGCGGAACTGTCGGGCAATGGCTGGCTTGCCGGCCCCTATGCGTCGCTGGAGCTTGGCAAGGGCGTGTTCTGGAACGGCAGCCTGCGCTATGGTGGCTCGAACAACACGATCAATACGCAGTTCTGGGACGGCAGCTTCAAGACGACGCGCTGGATGGCGGATACGTCGATCGAGGGGCAATGGAACCTTGACGAGGAGACGACGCTGTCGCCGAAGCTGC
>NZ_JAELTU010001032.1 GCF_016429015.1 Rhizobium sp. ASV20 | reverse complement strand
CATTGGCAGGCTCGACGAAGGTCAGGCCCGCCGCGGTGAACGGACCGCCGGTCGCACCGCGGTTGAGGTAGACGTTGCCCGGTGTCGAGCCGGCCGGCACGTCGACCACCTGGTCGGGCACGGTGACCGCACGGGTTGCGACCTTCAGCGTATAGGAGGCCGTCGCCGTCGCACCATTGCCGTCGCGCACCTGGATGGCAAAGCTGTAATCGCCCTCCGTTCCCGTTGCGAGCGGCCCGGTGAGCTGGCCCGTCG
>NZ_JAELTU010001031.1 GCF_016429015.1 Rhizobium sp. ASV20 | reverse complement strand
GCGTGGCCGTCCGCCGAATAGGCGAACTTATAGATCGTCTCGTGACTTACGGAGATCGGATGGCGTTCCAGGCGCATGCGGCCGGCGATCTGCTGCGGCGACCAGCCATGCACGATCCGATCGATCACCGATTGCCGGACATGCGAGAAGCGCGCTAGCTTCCGCAACTTCGCCCGACGTTCACAAGCCATCTCATGCGCCGTCACGCAATAGTAGCCGCTGAGATCGGGTATCTGCTTATCGACGAACATGTTG
>NZ_JAELTU010001030.1 GCF_016429015.1 Rhizobium sp. ASV20 | reverse complement strand
GCCACCGACCAGCGGCTGCATAGAGCCTGAACCCAATCGGGCTGGTCCTTGCTCGCATCGTTGAGCAAATTGCCGACCGAATCCTGCACATAGCCGGAAGGATCGGCGCGCAACGGTTCGATAACAGCAAGCGCAAGTTCGGGATGTTGCCGCAGCGCCGCGATATGGGCGCACCAGACACCACGGGGCCGGAGCGCTTCCGATGCGAAGCGACGGACACGCTCGGACGGGTCGAATGGCCAATCGGCAGCCAGC
>NZ_JAELTU010001029.1 GCF_016429015.1 Rhizobium sp. ASV20 | reverse complement strand
GAACGAAACCATCCTGATCAACCGCCCGCCACAGCCAGTGCTTTTTGCCGCCGATCGAAACGACGGCCTCGTCGAGATGCCATTTATCACCGAGCCGGCCGCGCGAACGTTGACGGATCTGGTTGGCAAAGGTTCGTCCGAATTTCTCTGCCCATAGCCGGATTGTTTGATGCGAAACGATAATCCCTCGCGCCGCCAGCATGTCCTCGACCATCCGCAGGCTGAGCGGAAACCGGAAATACAGCCACACCGCAT
>NZ_JAELTU010001028.1 GCF_016429015.1 Rhizobium sp. ASV20 | reverse complement strand
TGATCGCTCATGCGGTCTGGCTGTATTTCCGGTTTCCGTTGAGCCTGCGTTTGGTGGAGGAAATGCTGTTGGCGCGCGGTATCATCGTTTCCTATGAGACGATCCGATGCTGGGCAAAGAAGTTCGGCCCGGACTATGCCGCGCATCTGCGTCGGAAACCGCCAAGTCCGAATGATATCTGGTATCTGGACGAGGTGGTCGTGATCGTCGGCGGCCGGAAACACTGGCTCTGGCGCGCTGTGGATCAAGACGGCT
>NZ_JAELTU010001027.1 GCF_016429015.1 Rhizobium sp. ASV20 | reverse complement strand
TCTTCCGGCACATCGCATCCGACAAAACCTGCATGTAGCGGGCAAGCACGATCAGCTCCGTGCCGGTCTGCTCGACCAGATCCAGAAGCTGGGCCTCGGCCTGTGGCTTGTTCTCCTTCGTCACCTTGATGTGGTGGAAGGGAATGTCGTGATTGACCACGACCTTCTGATATTCGAAATGGTTGGAGACGACACCGACGATGTCGATCGGCAGTGCGCCGATCTTCCAGCGATAGAGCAGGTCGTTGAGGCAATGGC
>NZ_JAELTU010001026.1 GCF_016429015.1 Rhizobium sp. ASV20 | reverse complement strand
ATCAAGACGGATATGTCCCGGATGAAATCGTTCAGGTTCGCCGCAACACCCAGGCAGCCAAGCGATTGCTGGTCCGTTTGCTGAAGAGACAGGGCTTGGCGCCCAAGCGCATCATCACCGACAAGCTACGATCCCATGCCGCCGCCCGGCGTCAGGTCATGCCCGCCGTCGAGCATCGCTCTCATAAAGGCCTGAACAACAGGGCCGAGAATTCGCATCTGCCATTTCGAAAGCGTGAACGAATCCGGCAAGGATTTCGGTC
>NZ_JAELTU010000150.1 GCF_016429015.1 Rhizobium sp. ASV20 | reverse complement strand
ATCGTCTTCCGAGAGGCTGGATAGCCCCGGCTCTTCCCTCCCTGCTCTCCCTTCATATAGGGCAGTGCGCAACAGTTCGTCCATCGACAAAACCCGATCAGATTTTCCAATTAGTACTATTTGGGACGATATTTAAAAAATTTCTTGCGTCAACTCCATTTTTTTGTTCCTAATGGAACCGAATTACAAAATAAATAAAATGCGGGGAAGCTCGTCGCACTGGGCTCTTCGTGAGGGATTAGTGCGTCCAGCCGGCTGATCCCCATCATTGCAGGAGATGAAAATGCGCATTCAGGACATGCATTGGTCGCAGGTCGAGGCCCGTGTGAAGGAAGACGATCGTTGCATCATACCAATCGGATCGGTTGAGCAGCACGCCTATCTGAGCCTTGCGACCGACATGATCCTGGCCGAGCGGGTTTCGGTCGATGCAGCGGAGCCTACGGGTGTGCCCGTCTTCCCGTGTCTACCCTACGGCATGGCGTCCGGTTTTGCGGATTTCCCCGGCACGGTGACACTCTCGCTGCGCACCTACATCAATGTCATCGAGGACATACTCGACAGCGTCTATCACGCCGGGTTCCGACGCATTCTCATCGTCAACGGCCATGGTGGTAATACTCCGATCAACCCGCTTTTGTCGGAATGGATGAACAGCCATCGCGATACGTCGGTCAAACTGCACGACTGGTGGCGGGCTCCGAAGACCATGGCAAAGGTGCTGGAAATCGATTCCGCCGCCAGCCATGCAAGCTGGATGGAAAACTTTCCATGGACGCGGCTGGAAGGCGCGCCGGTTCCGAACTTCAAGAAGGATCGCATCGACTTTGCAGCTGCAGCCCGCGTCGACGCGGGGCGGAAGCGCGAGCGCATCGCCGAAGGCAATTATCACGGCGTATTCCAACGGCCCGATCAGGACATGATGGAAGTCTGGAAGGTCGCCGTCGAAGAGACGCGCCATGAAATCGAGCATGACTGGCACTGAGACGTCAGGGTTACCCTTTTAACGCATCGTCCCCTGCGTAACCGCAAGGGACGCACCGAGAGAGAAGCACATGGCTTCATTCATCTTCCGCAGATCGGGACAAGCACTCATTGTCCTGGTCGTCATGTCCATTCTCGTCTTCATTGGTGTCTACGTCATTGGTAACCCTATCGACGTGCTCATTTCCCCTGACGTTACCCAGGAGATTCGCCAGCGGGTTATCGAGGAATATGGGCTCAATCAGCCTCTATGGAAGCAGTACATCGATTTCGTCCTCAATACGGTTGGTGGCGACTTTGGCAGGTCATTCGTATTCAACATGCCAGTCGACGAGCTGATCGCGCAGCGACTGCCGGCAACGTTGGAACTTGCCGTCATCGCGGTGCTGCTCGCTTCGCTGATCGGCGTGCCGCTGGGTGTCTATGCCGGCTATCGGCCGGACGGGTTTCTACCGAAACTGATCATGGCGGGTTCGATCCTCGGATTTTCCGTTCCAACCTTCTGGGTCGGCCTCATGCTGATCATGGTGTTTGCCGTCCAGCTGGGTATTCTGCCGGCCGGCGGACGCGGAGCGACGGTCGACCTTTTTGGCGTTCCATTCTCATTTCTGACAAGGGACGGATGGCTGCACCTCGCCCTGCCTGTTCTTAATCTCGCATTGTTCAAGATGGCCATGATGTGCAGATTGGCAGCGGCGGGGACGCGCGAGGTCATGACCACCGACACCATCAAGTTTGCCCGTGCTGCCGGAATTCCCGAAGGCACGATCCTGCGCAAACATGTGCTGAAGCTGATCTCCATACCGCTCGTCACCGTATTCGGCCTCGAGCTTGGTTCCACTCTTGCTTTCGCGTTGGTCACCGAAACCATTTTCAACTGGCCGGGTCTCGGCAAGCTTATTGTCGACTCCATCGCTTCGTTGGACCGACCCGTGATGGTCGCTTATCTCATGATGGTTGCCGTTCTGTTCGTCGTCATCAATCTCTGCGTCGATCTGGCCTATGCCCTGCTCGATCCACGCCTGCGTCAGAAAGGTCGTTGAGATGACGGCTTCCAATCAGATCAGCGTTCCACAGCAGGGCCGATCGCCTTTGATGGAGTTTTGGCGCGCTTTCTCCAGGAACAAGGTGGCGGTCGTCGCGCTGGTGGTCGTCGCCATTATCGTCTTTCTGGCAATATTTGCGCCATGGATAACGCCACAAGATCCATACGATCTCAAATCGCTGGTGCTGCGCGATGCTCGCAAACCGCCGGGTTACGTGAGTGCCAACGGAATGCGCTATTGGCTCGGATCGGATAGCCAGGGCCGGGATCTTCTTTCCGCGATGATTTACGGACTGCGCATTTCGCTTGAAATGGGGCTGATTGCTGGCGCGATCGCCTTCAGCCTTGGTGCGATCGTCGGGTGTTTTGCAGCCTATCGCGGTGGCCGCATCGAGACATTCATCATGCGCCTTGTCGACGTTCAGCTGTCCTTTCCCGCCATTCTCCTCGCCTTCGTCGTTGCGGCTCTGCTCGGGCAGGGAAAGTCGCAGCTGATTCTGGCCCTCGTCTTTGCGCAATACGCCTATTTCGTCAGAACCGCTCACGGCGCCGCATCTGCTGAGCGGCAAAAGGACTACGTGCAGGCCGCCCTTTCGATACCCATGAGCGGCTGGCATGTCGTGACGCGGCATATTCTCCCCAACTCGCTGCCGCCTTTGATCGTTGTCGCAACGGTTCAGGTTGCGTCGGCAATCTCGCTCGAGGCGACGCTGTCATTCCTGGGTGTCGGCCTGCCTCCGACCGAGCCTTCACTCGGTATGCTGATTGCCAATGGCTTCCAGTATCTCCTGTCCGGCCGTTACTGGATTTCCATCTATCCCGGCGTCGCGCTGATTATTTTGATCATGGCGATCAACCTCATGGGCGATCAAATCAGGGACATATTGAATCCGAGGTTGCGCAAATGACCGTTCTCTTGCAAGTCGACAATCTTCGCACCTACTTCGAAACCGAGCGCGGCACGGTCAAGTCCGTCGATGGCATTTCGTTCGATGTCGAGAAAGGCCAGATTCTGGGGCTGGTTGGCGAATCCGGGTCTGGCAAGTCCATCACGGGTTTTTCGCTGATTGGATTGCTGGACAAGCCGGGCAGCATCCAGTCGGGCAGTTCGATCCGTTTCGAAGGACGAGAACTGGTCGGATTGTCAGAGGGAGAGCTGCGTCGCATTCGCGGCAGGGAAATCTCGATGGTCTTCCAAGACCCGATGATGACTCTCAATCCGGTTCTCAAGGTTATCGACCAGATCGCGATGGCGATCCGTGCGCACGAAAAAGTATCCGATGCTGAGGTGCGCCGCAGGGCGATCGATGCTCTGGCGCGTGTGCGCATCGTCGAGCCTGAGAAAAAAGTCGATCAATATCCGCATCAGTTTTCCGGCGGCATGCGCCAGCGCGTCGCGATCGCCATCGCCCTGTTGCACAAGCCCAAGCTGGTGATTGCCGATGAACCGACGACGGCGCTCGACGTCTCCGTGCAGGCTGAAATACTGAAGGAAGTAAAGGCGCTCGTCGCCGAACTCGGTATTTCGATGATCTGGATCAGCCATGATCTGGCAACGGTCGCTTCCATATCGCAGAAGATTGCCGTCATGCGGCTCGGCAAAATCGTCGAGATGGGATCCGTGCCGGAAGTGTTGGGATCGCCGAAGCATCCCTATACGCGAGGGTTGCTCGATGCGTTGCCTTCGAGAAAGCGGCCCGGAGAGTTGTTGACCTCAAGCGCCACGGAAAACGTCGAACAGTTTTCGGTTTCGGAGGGCGAACAGGGCAAATCGATAGATGCGAACCCGCAGTTTGTCAGCGTCCAGGGCGTCGACATGGTGTTTCAGAAGCCGGTGGGATCGGCGGGCCGTTTTGCGCAGCGCCTCGGCATTGCCAAGCCGCCTCACGTCAATCATGCCGTTCAGTCGGCACATCTCACGATAGCGCGCGGCGAGGTGCTGGGGCTGGTGGGCGAGTCCGGTTCGGGCAAGTCCACACTGGGGCGGATCATCTGTGGTATCTACACGCCGACGTCGGGCAATGTCCTTGTCGATGGCCGCAAGGTGCGGGAAAACGACAACAAGATCGGGACGTCCGTCCAGATGATCTTTCAGGATCCCTTTGCATCGCTTGATCCCCGGCGCACGATATTTCAGTCGGTTGCGGACGGGCCGATAGCGCATAGGCTCTGCACGAAGAAGGATGCACGAAGCTATGTCAACCGCTGGCTCAAGGCGGTCGCTTTCGATCCGGCATTGGCGGATCGCTATCCGCATCAGTTTTCCGGCGGACAGAGGCAGCGTATCGCTATCGCGCGCGCCCTTGCCATGCAGCCCGAGCTGATTGTCTGCGACGAGCCTGTGGCATCTCTCGACGTGTCTATTCAGGCGCAGGTCATCAACCTTCTGCTCGAACTGAAGCGCAGCCTCAATTTGACGCTGCTCTTCATCAGTCATGACCTGTCCGTCGTGCGTCATCTGTGCGACCGGGTTGTCGTCATGCATCACGGCAAGATCGTCGAGGAAGGTGTGGTCTCGCAGATCTTTGCTGAACCGAAGCAGCCATATACGCGAATGTTGTTGGACGCAGTGCCGAAACTTGCCTGGTGATCGAACGGACCGGTAAGCCGTAAGTAAGGTACGGCCTACCGAAGTTCATTTGATATCGAGACGAAAATCGGCCCTCGGCACTGCCGATTTGTCTCGCGCTCAGTGCGCCTCCGCCTTGGGCGCGTTGCGAAGCGCGATGAAGACCAAGGCGGACAGCAGAGCGATCATCGCGGCTACCAGTACCAGAACGGAGCCATGTGCCTCAGCGAACGCGACCTTGGCTGCCACGGCAATTTCCAGACCATCGCTCCCGCCGATTTCGCGAGCGGCTGTCATCGCTTCGCTGATGGAATTTGAGACGCCGTCGGCGGCGACGGGATTGGAGAAGGCGGAACGGTAGATGGAGTTCACGAGAACGCCGAAGATCGTGATGCCCAGTCCCCCGCCGAGCTCATAGCCGGTGCTTTCGAGTGCGCCAGCCGCTCCGGCCTTTTCTGCGGGAGCGCTTCCCATGATCGCGATGGACGATGCGAGAAGCCCGACACCAAGCGCGAAGCCTAGGATCGCGAGGAGAACCGCAACGATATAGGCATTCTCGACAAGGTCGGATAGCGAGATCGCGAACAATGCGAGCGCCGCCGCTGCCATCGACGACGAAGCGACGGCTCGAAGACCGTATCGATTGGCGAGCTGACCGCCCACCGGTCCACCGATCGCTGCCGCAACGACCAGGGGAAGCATGAAGACGCCTGCCTCAAGTGGGGTCTTGTCGAGAACGAACTGAAGCTCCTGCGCCAGCACAAGCTCAAATCCGGCAAGCGAGCCGCTGGCTACGAATGCCATCATCAACCCGACGGCAATTGCCGGTTTGGTGAGCAGGGATAGATCGAGCATCGGGTTTTCAGAGGATATTTGTAGGCGGGAAAACCATGCAAGCAAGCCTATACCAACGACGAGTGTCACCGCGGTTTCAACGCTTAGTCCGGTCTTGAACCCGGATTTGACGCCGTAGACCGTGAGGATCAAACCGGCCACCAGGATCAGCGCCTGTGCGGGCTTCCATGTCGCTTGCGAATTGCCTGATGACGACGGGACGAGGCGCCAAACGACGGGAATGACGATCAGCATGATCGGCACGTTGACGAGGAAGACCGAACCCCACCAGAAGTGCTCCAGCAACACACCGCCAACGAGAGGGCCAATCGCGGCACCGGCCATGCTGACTACGCTCCAGATACCAAGAGCCGTCGCCCGTTCTGCATCGTCTTCGAAGGTCTGCCGGATGAGGGCGAGAACGCAGGGCATGATCATTGACGAGCCGATCCCGAGCAATGCACGGGCGACGATCAGCATCGGCGCCGATGTCGAGAACGCGGCGGCGATTGAGGCTGCCCCGAACATTCCGAGCCCGATCAGAAGTATCCGGCGATAGCCGACCCTGTCCGCCAAGGTCCCCATCGGCACAAGCAGGCCGGCCATGACCAGAGGATAGATATCGATGATCCACAGAACCTCGTTTCCAGAGGCTCCCAGGGCGACCGCGAGGGAGGGGATGGCGATGTGAAGGATCGTCATGTCCACGACAACGGGCGTGAATGCCATCATGACGGCGACGAGGATAAACCAGCGGCTCGAATGCATTGAGGCACCTGCGCAGATAGATTTCGAACGGTCGTTTTCTCGACTGGAATTCACAGACGAGCGTTCGCAAAATTAACAGGCGGCGACCGGAGACATCGAAAAGGCAGACCGCATGCTTGCGATCGCCGCCCGTGTCTCCGGGCCGGACGAGCCGAGCCCTAAGGCCGTGCTGACGCGAGACGCGGCAAACCGTAACGGCCGACAGCACCTTGCAAAGACGCCTGCAGGGACGATGGCGGATGTAGCTGAGTGACGTTCGCGGGCATGTCGAGTTCCTTTGAAGATGGAGATCGTGCCGCCCATCCGGTTAGGAATGGGCGGTCGTTGGCGATTTGGAGGCTTCTTCTCCCGGCTGGTCCTCGACCGGTCTTTTCGTCCACAACACCTTGAGAACGAAGACGAAGAATGCCGGCACGAAAAAGACGGCAAGAACCGTGGCCGAGATCATGCCGCCGAGGACACCGGTGCCGATCGCGTTCTGGCTGGCGGCGCTTGGACCGGTGGCGATCGCCAGCGGGACGACGCCGAGAGTGAAGGCGAGCGATGTCATGATGATCGGCCGGAACCGGACCCGCGCTGCTTCGATGGCTGATTCCAGCAGCGATTTGCCTTGTCCATAATAGTCCTTGGCGAATTCCACGATAAGGATGGCATTCTTGGCGGAAAGCCCGATGATCGCGATGAGGCCGACCTTGAAATAGAGGTCGTTCGGCATGTCCCGCAGGATCATCGCCAGTACGCAGCCGATGATGCCGAGCGGGACCACGAGCATGACCGAAAGCGGGATGGACCAGCTTTCGTAAAGGCCCGCCAGCAGCAGGAATACGAAGAGGATCGAGAGGCCAAACAGCATCGGAGCCTGTGCACCAGAAGAGATTTCTTCTCTCGATTGCCCCGACCACTCGTAACCGAAACCACCCGGAAGCTCGGCCGCCAGACGCTCCATCTCTGCGATGGCCGCCCCTGACGACTGACCTGGGGCTGCTTCGCCCGTGATGCGGACCGTAGCGTAGCCGTTATAGCCGACGATCTGCGGGTTGCCCTTGCGCCATGTCGCCGTTGCAAAGGAGGCCAGGGGAACCATGCCGCCATTCGCATTGCGAACGTTCAGCTTCATCATATCCTCTACCTGCATGCGGCTACGCCCATCGGCTTGCACGATCACCTGCTGCATACGACCGGCGTTCGGATGGTCGTTGATGTAGGACGAGCCGAGGTTCGCTGTGATGGTATCGTTGATATCGGCAAAGCCGACGCCGAAGGTATTTGCCTTTTCGCGGTCGATTCGAAGGATAATCTGTGCGGCTTCAGGCATGCCCTCGGTGCGGACATTCGTGAGGAGACGGCTCTTGCCTGCCTTCTCCATCAGCTCGGCGGCAGCATTCTTGAGTGCTTCCTGTCCGCGCCCCGCGCGGTCCTGAAGCCTGAACGAGAAACCGCTCGTTGTGCCGAAGCCCTCGATCGCGGGTGGTGAAAGGGCGAAGGAGGTTGCATCCTTCAAGGTGGAGAGCTTCTGGTTTACGCGTGCTGCGACCTCATCGGCCGAGCTGCCTTTGGGCCGCTCGCTCCAATCCTTGAGCGTGACGAAGGCAAGCGCTGCATTCGCGCCGCTGCCGGAGAAGCTGAAGCCCTGAACGGCGAAGACATCCCTGACGGCTGGTTCGGCCTTGAATATGGCTTCCACCTGCTTGAGCGAGGCGATCGTGCGGTTGGCGCTTGCTTCCGGTGGTCCCTGGATATCGACGATGAGAATACCCTGGTCTTCCTGTGGCACGAACGAGCCGGGCAGATTGACGAAGAGGTAGCCGAGACCGAGCACGAGCGCCAGATAGACCACCATCATGCGGCCGGATCGGCGCGCCATTCCGGTGGCCGTCCGGGTGTAGCCAGCCGTAAGGCTGCTGAACTTGCGGTTAAACCAGCCGCCGAGGCCGCCCTTCTCGTGATGCCCCGTCTTGATGGGCTTCAGGAACGTGGCGCATAGCGCTGGTGTCAGCGAAAGCGCCAGGAAAGCCGAGAAGAGGATCGACACGACCATGGTCAGCGAGAACTGGCGATAGATGATGCCGGACGCGCCTGGGAAGAAGGCCATGGGAATGAAGACGCAGGACAGCACGAGGGTGATGCCGAGAATCGCCCCGGTAATCTGGCTCATCGCTTTCTGGGTCGCAGCCTTCGGAGAAAGCCCCTCTTCGGCCATGATGCGCTCGACGTTTTCCACCACGACGATGGCGTCATCGACGAGGATACCGATTGCCAGCACCATCGCGAACATGGTCAGTACGTTGATCGAGAAACCTGTTGCGTACATCACCGCGCAGGTTCCAAGCAGGGCTACCGGAACGACGAGTGTCGGAATGACGGTGTAGCGGAAGTTCTGCAGGAAGACGAACATGACGATGAAGACGAGCGCGATGGCTTCGAACAGCGTATGTACGACTTTCTCGATCGAAGCCTTGACGAAGGGGCTAGTGTCGTAGGGAATGGAGTATTCGACACCCTTGGGGAAGAACTTCGACAGTTCGTCCATTTTCGTCTTGATTGCGCTGGAAACGGCAACAGCGTTACCCGTCGAAGTCAGCTGGATCGCAAGACCGGCGCTTGGCTGGCCGTTGAGCCGGCTCGTCGTCGAATAGTTTTCCGCGCCGTCTTCGATACGGGCTACGTCACGCAGCCGTACGGTCGAGCCGTCCGAATTGGCACGCAGGATGATGTCGCCGAACTGTTCGGCGGTCTTCAATTGCCCCTCGACGATAACGGTAGCGGTCAGGTCCTGGCTGATAGGGTTCGGCGTGGCGCCGATCTGGCCCGCCGCGACCTGGGCGTTCTGTGCTACGATTGCGGCGTTGATGTCGGCACTCGTCAGATGCAGCCCGACCATCTTGTCCGGATCGATCCAGACGCGCAGCGCGCGCTGCGAGGCAAAAACCTGAGCACGTCCCACACCTGGCAGTCGACGGAGTTCACCGAGAACGTTCCTGTTGATGTAATCGCCAAGGGCAATTTCGTCCATCGAACCGTCGGTCGAGGTCAGGGCAGCGATCAACAGGAAGCCGGAGCTGGCTTCCTCGACTGAAATGCCCTGCGTGCGCACAGCGGCCGGGAGTCGCGATTCCACGCGACGGACAGCATTCTGCACGTCGACCGTCGCCTTGCCGATATCGGTCCCTGTGGTGAAGGTCGCATTGATGCTGACCGAGCCGGAATTGTCGGATGTCGACTCAAAATCGACCAGTCCGTGCACGCCGTTCAGTTCCTCTTCGATCTGGCGGGTCACACCCTGGTAGATCTCCTGGGGCGAGGCACCGGGATAGGACGCTGAAATCGACAGCTGCGGCGGCGCCACGTTGGGATACTGGGCGACGGGCAACATAGGGATCGTGATGATCCCCGCAATCATGATGAAAAATGCGCAAACCCATGCAAGGACGGGCCGCTTGATGAATAACTGTGCCATGTTTCGATTACTTCGTGGCCTGTATGGACGTACTGGATTCGGCGGCGTCAGGCTTCCATGCCTCTGCCTCCACCTTTGCTCCGGGCTGTACCTTTTGGACGCCGTCGGCGATCACCTTCTCGCCCTCCTTCAATCCGGAAAGGACAACCCATTCCGAGCCGAGGGAACTGCCGAGCGAGATGTCGCGGACTTGCGCAGTGCTGTCGGCGGCGAGAACGAATACCTGGGGCTTGCCCTCGGACGTTCGAGTGACTGCGCGCTGCGGGATGGTGAGGCCAGCCTGCTGGACCGCCTGTTCGATGCGCACACGAACATACATGCCGGGTAGCAGATCGCCCTTCGGATTGGGGAATTCTGCCCTAAGCGTGACCTGGCCGGTGTTCGGGTCAACGTTCGCATTCGAGAACAGCAGCTTACCGGGCAGCGAATAGACCTTGCCGCCGTCGAAGACGAGCTCGACGCGCGCCTGACCGGGAGCCGGGCTGTCGAGCTTGCCTTCGCTCACCGCCTGCTTGAGCGCAAGAAGCTGCTGGGCCGACTGTGTGAAGTCGGCGTAGACGGGATCGACCTGCTGAATGAGCGCCAGGTTGGAGGTGCTGTCGGCAGTCACCAGCGTTCCCTCGGTGGCAAGCGCGCCGCCGATAACGCCGGTGATCGGCGCCCGCACCTCGGTGTAGCCGAGGTTGATCTTGGCCTCGTCGAGCACGGCCTGTTGGGACGCGACGTCGGCATCGGCCTGATCGAGATTGACGGCGGCGGTGTCGTAGTCCACCGCGCTTACCACGTTGCGCTCGCGGAGCGTTCGCTGGCGCTCAAGCTGCTGCTTGGCATTGGCTTCGATCGCCTTTGCCTTTTTCAGCGCCGCTTCGGCGCTGGCGACGCGAACTTCGAACAGACGCGGATCGATCCGGTAGAGGACGTCACCCTTCTGCACCAGGCTGCCCTGTTCGAAAACCCGCTCTTGTAAAATGCCCGAGACCCTGGCCCGCACTTCCGAAACCCTGGTTGCGGCGATACGGCCGGGAAGCTCGCTCATCACGGGAACGGCATGCGCTTTCAATTCAATGATCCCTACGGCCGGCGTCGGCGTCTGGCCCTCTTCCTGGGAACACACTTGACCTGCGACCAGCGCGAGCATCGCCGTTACCGTCAGCAGCGCTTTTCGCCCGCGCAGTCCCTTGTTCATCAGCATTGATGGTTTCCTGTCTGGACCGAAGGGTGAGGATGGTCCGGACATTGTGTCACGTGATCCCGCCGCTTCGATTTTATTTTCGAACGTTCGTGTCTAATCTTGTGGTTCACACCGAAGCCGCCAGACGATTTGTCGAGATCGTCTGGCGGCTTCGGGGCTATTGTCTTCATGCGATTCCAGGCGGAAAACCGCTGCGCACTTTTCCGGGAATTGCTCTATCTGACACCAAACAGGAGAAGCGTTGCGGTTCGATGGAGTATATGTGGAGGTTTCGTGGAGATGCGAAATGAATGTTGACGGCCGGCGTCGCGGGGCCTTTTCTCAGGGCCGGAGGTGCGAATGGAAAACGCTCTTGTATTGATCATTGAGGATGAACCGGAAATATCCGATATCCTCGAACGCTATTTTGAACGTGAGGGATTTCGCGTTTTGACCGCATCGGATGGCGAGATCGGGCTTTCTCATCACCAGCGCCTCAGGCCTGATCTGGTGGTGCTCGATGTCAAGCTGCCCAAGCTCGATGGTTACGCGGTCCTTGCGGCGATCCATAAGCGCGGCACCACGCCGGTCATCATGGTGACTGCCCTTGCCGATGATGTGGACAGGCTGCAGGGCCTGCGGGCAGGTGCTGACGATTATGTGGTGAAGCCGTTCAACCCGGCCGAGGTCGTCGCGCGCGCGCGCGCGATCCTCAGGCGTTCGGTCAGCGGCGGCATGACAAACAAGGTTTTGCGGGTCGGACGGCTATCGATCGATCCCGTTGCGCATGTCGCGTCGGTCGACAATGGCGATCGCCGGAATGTTCTACCCTTGACCCGGACGGAGTTTCGAATTCTCGAATTCATGGCCGGTTATCCGAACCGAGCCTTCGAAAGAGGCGAGATCATCGACGCCTGCCTTCCGGAAGGTGACGCTCTCGACAGGACGGTCGACAGCCACATGAGCAAGCTTCGCAAGAAGTTGGATGCTGTCGGCGTCGGCAATCTCCTTAACGGGGTCAGGGGAGTGGGCTATCGCCTTGGCGACCTTGGTTAAGAACAGCCTCAATCGGCAGATCGTCTGGTCGACGACGATCGTCGCGTTCGTATCCCTGTCGGTCATGTTCTTTGGCTTCCTCATCTACGGCTGGGTCTGGGATTGGCTCTTTCCAGAGCCTGCCACAGCGGAAGGATGGGCGCCGACCGACTTCGTCGTTCTCGCTATCAATGTTGCGATTGGCCAGGCTGTGGGTGCCTATGTCGGGTGGCGGCTGGCACGGAGACTGGTGAAGCCGCTCATCGCGGTTGCGGAAACTGCCCGGACCATAGCCGAGGGAGACTTCACCGGCCGAGCCACGGGGCAAGGCACATTCGGAGAGGCGGATCGGCTGATCGAAGATTTCAACCAGATGGCGGAGAAGCTCCAAAGGGCCGAGAAGGAGCTCCAATATTCCAACTCCGCTATCGCTCACGAGCTCCGCACGCCGCTGACAATTCTTCGGGGGCGGATGCAGGGGCTTGCCGACGGTGTCTTCGAACCTAGCCAGGATGTCTTTCTCGGCCTGGTCAAACATATCGATTCCCTCACGCGCATCGTCGACGATCTGAAGACCCTTTCGCTGATGAATGCAGGCCGGATGGAGCTGCAAGTGTCGCGTTTCGACCTTGCGGCTGAAGTTGGCGATACCGTCGATACGATGAGGCCGGCCCTATCGGCGCAGCGGCTCGAAATCGTAACGGACTTGCGCGACGCGCCGGTGATCGCGGACCGGGCGCGGGTTCGGCAGGTTGTTCTTGCCTTGATGGACAATGTGGCGCGTTATGCACCGGCGTCGCGGCTGGAGGTCAAGACCTTCATGAAAGGCGGATTTGCTATCTTGCAGATTTCGGACACTGGCCCCGGAATGACTCCCCTGGAGCTGGAATACGCCTTCGAACGCTTCTGGAGAGCCGACGAAGCACGGAGCAGGAGGGCAGGAGGGTCTGGTCTGGGCCTTTCCGTCGTCAAGGCGATCGCCGAGGCGCATGGTGGCAAAGCCTCGATTGAAAGCCGCAAGGGCGGTGGGACGACCGTCCGCTTCACCGTTCCGCGCTATTAAGCCGGCAATATCCGGCGCGCTTGCGTATTTTTCCCGGATCGTGAGTGTCCGCCATCTTCTCGTTTCCTCCCTCATTGCGGACCTGAGCCTGCCACGCAGTTTTCCTGCAAATGCTGCAGGCCATCCGCGACAGCACACACTCTTGACGCGCTCTCGACGCGATCTTCACACAGCTTCGTCAAAACAGCCGCCGGAAAGGATCCTTCTCATTTTCAGGACAGGCTGAAGGACGATGAAGCCAGAAACCGGTTCCGACATGTTGGAGCTCCTTGACACCATCCATCGCAAAGGCCCGTTGGAGTTCTCCGGGAATCGCACCCCGGATGCTGAAACCGGATTGCTATTGAAGCATGCCCTTGAATCCTCGCTCATTCGCGCAGGCGACGCCAACGGTCAATTCGGTCTCAGCTTTGTATTGACCGGAAAGGGACGCCATGCTCTCGGCTTGAAGGCCAATGCTCAAGAGAACGATGCTCCGGATGAGACATTCGGCGCAGGTTCGAGGCGTAGACAAATTCTTGTGGTTCTCTTCCGCCTCACGCCCGCCATATGTTTCATCGGCATACTCTGCGGGATCGTTCTGTCGCTGCTGATTGTCAGGAGATAGGGTCCCGTCTTCCCGACCGATCACATGAGCATGCCGAGGCAATGCTTTTTCAAGTTTGCCAGCAGCACGCCGTTGCGATCGCGAGGTCGCGGGAGCGCGACGTCGATGGTCTCGCGTATTCGGCCGGGATTGGGCTCCATCACGATGACGCGATCCGCAAGATACAGGGCTTCTTCCACGTCATGAGTCACGATGATGATAGAGACCTGGTTTTTCTCCCAGATCGACAGCAATTCGTCCTGAAGTCGCATCCGAAGAATGGAGTCGAGTGCGCCGAAAGGCTCGTCCATCAGGAGAATATCGGGCTCCTGTGCAAGGGCGCGTGCGATTGCCGCTCGCTGTGCCATCCCTCCCGACAGCTGGCGCGGATAAGCCTTCGAGAATTCGGAAAGTCCAACCAGCTCGATATAGTGTCGGGCTCTCTCCTGACGCTGCCGCGCAGGCAGTTCGCTGTTGTCAAAGGCGAGAGCGACATTCCCCTCGACAGTCAGCCACGGAAAGAGGCGATGGTCCTGGAACACCATACCGACTTTGGTCCGGGAAGTCGTCTGCGTGTTGCAGATGATCGACCCTCGAAAGTCGCTATCGAGGCCGACGATGAGGCGCAGCAAGGTTGATTTGCCGCATCCCGATGCACCGACCATTGCGACGATCTCGTTCCGGCGCACGGTGAAATTGATGTCCTTCAGGACCGGTCGCGCAACGCCATTAAGGGAATAGGCCTTGCTGACATGTTCAATCGATAACGCATTCATCGCTGTTCTTTCGTCCAGGGAGAGAGGGATGCCGCAACAAGACGGACGGAATAAGTGAGCAGGACGCCGCCGAGCGCGAGGGCGATGACGCCGACGAGAACGATATCCATTCTGAACTGGTCGCGCGCACTGGCGAGATAGCTGCCGAGTCCGCGTCCGTTGCCCACGGCATATTCCGCACCGATTGTTCCGATCCAGGCGGAGAGAATGGCGATCTGCAGACCGAGATAGATGCTGGGGAGGGCAGCCGGAAAATAGAGCCTCCGGATGCGCGTGCCGCGACGTAGGTTCAGGACATTCGCGACGTCGATCAGTGCTGGAGGCACCTGGCGGATGCCCTGTTCCGTCGCAAGAAAGAGCGGGAAGAAGGTGGAGAGAACCGTAAAGGCGATCTTCGTGCCTTCACCATTGCCGAACCAGGCCGTCAGTAGAGGGATCCAGGCAAAGAGTGCGACCTGCCGGATCGTATGGATACCCGGCGATATGCTCAATGCCGCTACGCGGCATGTCCCCGCAAAATACCCGAGAACGACACCGATGATAGTGCCGGCCACGCTGCCGATGAGCACTCGCAAAAGGCTTGCGAGAAGAGAGGACCAGAGTTCGCGTCCCGAGGGATCGAGAAACGGCACCTCAAGTACTTGTAAAGGCGTGACCGCCATTGGCCCGGACAGAAAACCCGTCGCAGCTGAAGCCCACCAGAGCAGAGCTGCTACCAAGGGGATGAAGATCCCACGCGGGATCCACGTCGGAAGCCTGAGGCTCTCAGACATTGACCGCATTCCCCTTGCGCACGGCGCTCTCGGCCTTTCTCAGCAGCAGGTCCAGTCCGAAGCCGACGGCACCGACGATGATCATGCCTACAATCACGATATCGAGCTGAAACAGCGTTCGTCCCCAAACCATCATGTAGCCGAGGCCGTCTGTTCCCGCGAGCATCTCGACGACGATCAGCGAGACGAAGGCCTGGCTGAGGGAGAGCCTTACGCCGCTTGCAATGAACGGGGCCATGGCCGGCATTACCAGCTTGAAGAAGCGGGTTCTGGCACGAAGGCCGAGTACATCGGCTACCTCACTCAATCTCGTCGGGATGTTCTTCGCCCCCTCGGCCGTGCTGATGGCCATCGGCACGAAGCAGGCCTTTGCAAGAATGACGATCTTGAGACTTTCCTCTATTCCAAGCAGAAGTATCAGGATCGGCAACCAGCCGAGCGACGGCACGGCAGCCAACGCACGGAAGGACGGCCCGAGATAGGCATCGGCCGTCGCGGACCGACCGATGAGGATACCGAAAAGAAAGCCGAGCGAGGCCCCGATCAAGAAGCCTTCGGCGATGCGTTGGAAGCTGATGAGGGCTGCGGCGAGGATGTCGCCGCTCGTTGCAAGGTCGAGAAATGTCCGGAACACCAGATCCGGCGGTGGCAGCACTTGCTGCGAGACCCATCCCGCAACAGAGCTGATCCACCAAAGCGAAAGGACAAGCGTTGGAGCGGTAAGGACGAGCAACACGGTCCCTGTCGTTCGATACCAATCCGGCCGCCATTGTCCCGGCCGAACGTCCGAGGCCTTTCCCGAAAGGGAAAGATCATCCTGCGCTTCGAACGTTGCCATGATCCGCTCCCGTCAGTTTTCGAGGCTGCCGGAGGCGGAGCGATCCGGCCAGAGAGCCTGGAGCTTGAGCGATGCGACGGCATTGTCGATGAAGCTCCGATCGACCCAGGTTTTGAGATCGATGTCGCGGCGAATGAGTTTCTGTTCGCGGTTGAACGCAATCCCGCTCTGATAGCGAGCCACGAAGAAGTCATCGAGGCGCGGATTGTACTTTTGTCCGAGCGGGTTGCCGGAATTGGACTTGCGGATCACCTCGATCGGCGTGCCGGCGCGAGACCAGATCTGATAGGCTTCATCGCGGTTCTTGTCATCCGCAAGCCATTGAGCCGCCTTGACGAAGCCAGTCACGACCTTCTGTGTGGCCGCTGGATAGGCCTTGCGAAACTTGTCGGTGACGAGGAATGCGCCAAAGCCCTCTCCGCCTGCACCCGCATCGGAGGACTTGTAGAAGATCTTTGCGACCCCCTTGTCCTCAAGTGGCAGCAGGAAATCCGCCCCAAACACCGCATCGACACTCTTCGCCGCGATCGCCGCAAGCTGATCGGCATTCTTCAGATCGACGATGGTGACGTCCTTTTCGGAGAGGCCGGCATTCTTCAGCGCTGTAATCAGCCCCCAATGAATGATCGTGGCCTTCTGGATAGCGATTTTCTTTCCTTTGAGGTCGGCGATCGACTTGATGTCGAGGTCGGGTCGCGCTGCGCCAAAGATCGCCGTGCCGCCATAGGAGGCGAGAATGACGGTGTCGAGCCCGTTGGCCTTGCCGATGATATTCGGCACCGCGCCATAGGAGGCAAAGTCGAGCTGTCCGTTGGATAGCGCTTCGTTGATCGCCGGGCCGGTGCCGGTGAAGTAGGTGAATTCGATCTTGGTGGGCGTGCCCTTGAATTCATCGACGATAAAACCCTTGGCATCGGCAATTGCCTGCAAGCCCACGCCAAATGGCGTGCCGAACCCAAAGCCCACATCGCCGAAGCGAATGGTCGCCGGCGCATCCTCGGCGTGCGAGGGTGCTGCGCCTAGGGCGACCGACGCTGCAAGCAGCAGCGACGAAAGAAGTCTTCGCATAGTTTTCTCCAGTTAGGGAATAATCGTGCCGGCTTCAAAGATCCGGTAACTCATGTCGCCTGCCGTTCCGCGTGGTTTTGCGTTCTTCCACCCCATCTCGCGGCGGAAGCTGCCCATGACGCCCCGCGCCACGAGATCTTCCTCCGTTGCGCCTTCGATGCTTTCGGAAAGCGGGGAGACGTAAAGTGCGTCGGTCGGACAGAAAAGCTCGCAGAGAAAGCATGTCTGGCAATCAGCCTGGCGCGCGATCACCGGAACTCCGTCCGCAATCGCATCGAACACATTGTCCGGGCAGGCCTCCACGCAAAGGTCACATTTGACGCAGCGGTCTGCGCTCACGATTTCGATCATGATGCTTCACTCATTACTTGGATATCGGTTTGAAAGGCCGCCCAGAGGCCGTCGGTTCCGCCTGCCTCGATGGTGCGCAGGAGGGTTGGATCCTCGCTCGGAAAGTCCGGCCGGCGCTGGAGGCCGCGGCTTTCCTTGCGCAGCAGTGCGCTTTCGGTGGACCATCGCGCCGTGGCGATGAACGCCTCGGCTTCTCGCGTCCTGGCGTTTCCGGCAGACCGCCAGCCACGGTCGTCCCAAAGCGCGCGCAAATTTTCCGATGCGGCTTCGAGCGTCGATTGGGTCCTGAAGAAGCCGCCGTCGAGAGGAAGCATGTATCGCTTGGCGGCGTCGATCACTGCCAGAACATCCTGCGCGCCGCTTGACGGTGTCGCCTTGGCAGGGTCGGTGACGCGGGAGGCCCGCCTTGTACGCCAGTTTCTTCCCAGTGCGCGAACGAACCGTGCCGCATCCTCTCCAGCCCAGGAGCCCGTCGCCATCGCCCAACTGGAATTCGGGCCGCCTCCTCCCGAGGTCGCGCCAGACATTCCCTGCCGGTTTGCCGCGTCTCCGGCGGCGAAAAGGCCCGGAATCGTTGTCGTCGATCGATCGTTGATCTTAAGCCCGCCAGTTCCGCGAACGGTTCCCTCATGTCTCAAGGTGATGGGAAAGCGTTCGGTAAACGGGTCGACTCCCATTCTGTCGAAGGGCACGAAGATATTGGGCTGGCCGCGCCGGAAACCCTCCTGAAGTCGCGGCGGGGCCTTGTCAAGCACGGCATAGACAGGCCCTTTGATGAGTTCGCGCGCGACGACGCTCTGGCGGTCGCCGCTTGACCCAAGGACATTTCCCTGCTCGTCGCTGAACGTCCCCCAGAAATAGACGACGCCCTTCGTGACGCTGGAGTAGGCGGGAGAGATGCCGTATTGGGCCGAAAATTCCATTCCCGATAGCAGGGCGCCCGCCTCTGCCGCCATCAGATAGCCGTCGCCGGTCAGGTTGTTGGTACCAAGTGCCCCGCTCAGAAAGGCGCAGCCGCCCGTCGCAATGACGACCGCACCCGCTCTGATCTCCAATGTCTCTCCGGAGCGGCGAAATCTCGCAAGTGCGCCGGCCACAAGCCCTTCGGATACCAACAACTCTTCCGCCGGACAGTGATCGAGAACCTTCACGCCGGCCTTGATAAGCTTCTGGCGCATGAAACGGAGGTAGTCCGGACCGCGCAGCATTCCACGATAAGGCCGCCCGTCTTCATATTGCGGAAAGTCATATCCCCATTCGGCAAGCAGATTGAGGTTCTCGTAGGTGCGATCGAGAACACGTTCGATCCGTTCGGATTGAGCGAAACCATGGCCGAGCCGGATCCGTTGCGAGACTGTGGCTGCGCGCTCTGCTGTACCCCGCTGCGTGTAGATCGTCGTGGTATTGCCGGCCGCGGTCGCACCGCTCGTGCCCACATAGCCTTTTTCGATCAGAACGACGTTCGAGCCGTTCGATACCGCATTCCATGCAGCCCAGCATCCTGCTGGGCCGCCGCCGATGACGAGGACGTCGGTATCCAAATGCACTGCTTTAGCGATCATGATCCCTCACTTTCTATATAAACTACTAAATTGATAGGGTTTATCTAGAAAGTTCTGTGCCGAACGACGGCATCTAAGGAGAAAATTATGCTAAATGACGGCGCGTGAAGAAGGTGGAGTGCTAACCTTTTGAAATAAAAACAATTTCACGTAAGCTCCGACTAAGGTTCCAGGTTCTTGGTGCTGGATTGCTCAAGCTTTTGGAGAAATGCAGATGCGCGCTTGCCTATGATCGCGTCATCGACAGATCGCGCTCGCTCGGATCGAAGCGCAGTGAAAGCCAGCGGCAATCGTTCGAGCCGGCTTCCACGATGAGGCAAAAGCCGAGCCTAGTCGCCGATACGCACGATCAGCTTGCCAAAGTTCTTTCCTTCCAGAAGGCCGATGAAAGCTTCCGGCGCATTTTCAAGTCCGTCCACGATGTCTTC
>NZ_JAELTU010000014.1 GCF_016429015.1 Rhizobium sp. ASV20 | reverse complement strand
CGCATACGATAGCGGTTGCCCAATCCCGTCAGCGGGTCGGTATATCCCTTGGCCTGCAATTCGTGACTGACTGGCCCAGACAGCATTTCAGCCGATTTCATATTCGGTTCCGATGTTTTCTCCACCCTGGGCAAAGCATGAAGGTGAAGTCTTAACAAAGGATAGCGAGACGACAACCAATCGATACCAGCAATAACTTGCCGTCAAATGTGGTATCACCGTAACATTTACCTGATCTGCGCCTTACGAGCCGGACGCATATACTTCTGGAATACCGTCTCGATAATGTCCGGGCTGACCGGCTTCAGAATGACATCATCCATCCCGGCGTCGGTGCACTCGGTGCGATCGCGCTCGAAAGCCTGAGTCAACACGCCGATGATCGGCGTATGCGAGCCGCTGCCTTTTTCCGCACCGCGGATCAACCTGGCGGCCTCGAAACCGTTTAAGCCCGGCAGCGTGATATCCATCAGGATCAGCTCCGGGCGATGTTCCTGCCACAGCCGCACTGCATCATCGCCGCTGGCGGCGATGGCATGGCTATATCCGAGACCTTCGAGGATCTGCGCGAAGACAATCTGGTTTATGTCGTTGTCTTCGGCGACCACAACCTGCACCCGGCGCTCTTCACCGGCGTCCCCTCGCCGCCATTCCGGCGCGAGCCCCGTTTGCCTGGCGTCTTCCGCAAGCGCGCCGCGGATATTGCGGTTGAAGTGACGGGCAATGAGGAATGTCAATTCGGTTGCGAGCTGCGATCCATCAAGCGAAAGAGCGGCGATATTCTGACGCTCCGCCAGCTCGATGCCGCGCTTGCCCAGCTGATTGTCGACGATGACGAGATCGATCTTGACGCCGTGCGCGCTCGCCACATCCAGAAATGCCGCTTCCTCGTTCTCGTCGTGCACCACACAGGCCTCGAAACCATAGGCGCCGAGCGTCTTCAGCGCTGCCGTTTCCGCGGCAAAATCGGCCGTCACGACAAGAATTTTGCGGCCGTTGAAACTCTCGGGAGCGAAGGTTTCCATAGCGGCCGGTCGGCGCGAAATCGTCTGCAAGGCAGCCATCGGAACATAGGCGCGGCGATACGATCGGTCGCTGTTCTCCTTGATATGCGAGGCAAGCGCGAACTCGTCGAAATCGCTTCCGTCCTTCGGCAGATCCTGCATGGTACCGACGAGGAAATAACGGCCCGGCTTGCCGATGCGCTGCTTGCGCGTGACGATATCACGCTCGACTCCGTCGCGGGCGATCTGCCGCTGACGCGATATCGACATCTCACCGGTCTCGATGACGTGCCGGTCGCTTTCATCGTAGCGATTGGCAAGATCCGTGGAGAACAGATCGGTGCCCTTGCGCCCGCGCACCTCGTCCATTGTCGTCTGGTATTTTTCGCAGAACGCCCTGTTGACGGCGACATAGACCATGTTCTGGTCCTTGACGAAAAGCGGAAACGGCAGGCCGTCGAGAATATCCTCGGTAAGCTGCACGCGCTCCATGTCGATACGCCACTGCTCTTCGCGCTTCTTCATCTCCGAGACGTCGGAGAGAATGCAGAAGCCAACCCCGGACGGCAGTCGCCGATTGATAATGCGAACCCGGCGGTCGTCGACGAAATGTTCGGTCGTCTCGGAGCGTTCGCGCCAATGCGAGGCTATACGTTGCGAGATCCAGCCGTCACGATTGGTGGAGGACTTGCCGGAATTGCCCTGGCACAAGGCGCCCGTGTCGTAGACAGCACCAAGAAAGTCGCGCAGCCGTGTCGACGATTGCAGAAATTCAGGCTGGACTGGAAAGAAATTCAGAACCTGGCGACTGGCGAACAGCAGCAGATCGTTCCTGTCATAGGCAAAAAAGGCGCTGGAAAGTCCGTCACATAGAGCGTCAAAGAACAGCGAGTACAGGTTGCTGCCGGAAGGCGCATCCTCCGTCATCATTGCCAAAGCTGCCTTCTCAATCTCGGCAGTCATTACGTTCTATTCCTACACTCAACCAGTTTCACAGCATGACAAATCGACAGGGCGGCAACCGCTCTGCAGGGTAAATTTATGGAAGTATCATGCTGGCCTGGGCACTTGAAGCAGATGGAACCTGGCTCATGGAAGTTGACGGCCACCAACCTGCCGTCAAGAGCCCTCAGCGTGCACGAGGCGCGCCATCTGCGGTCATTTCAAGTTCTTGCTGCGCAACCTGTCATCATTCCCTTAAACATTGATTAAACCCCTCCGCAGGACCAAGTCATGGAAACGGGTGGACGAGACCGGACAGAGCGCCTTTCCTCTTTCCTCATCGCCGCGAATCCACGAGAATGAACAGATGGCCATCAAGCAACTTTCCGAAACCCTGATCAACCAGATTGCCGCCGGCGAAGTCATCGAGCGCCCGGCGAGCGCCGCCAAGGAATTGATCGAGAATGCGCTGGATGCTGGCGCGACCCGCATCGAAATCGCCACCGCCGGCGGCGGCAAGGCATTGCTGCGGGTAAGCGACAACGGCTCCGGCATGGAAGAAGCGGATCTGGAACTTGCTGTCCGCCGTCATTGCACTTCGAAAATCTCCGATACGCTGGAGGATATCCGCACGCTCGGATTCCGCGGCGAGGCTCTCCCCTCCATCGCTTCCGTAGCGAAGCTCTCAATCGCCAGCCGCCGGACGGGTGCGGCCGGCGGCGCAGAGATCGCCGTTGCCGGTGGCAAAGTGCTGCATCTGCGCCCGGCCGCCGCCAATCCAGGCACCATCGTCGAGGTGCGCGACCTCTTCTTCGCGACGCCGGCCCGCCTGAAGTTCCTGAAAACGGAGAGAGCAGAAGCAGCGGCCATCACCGAAATCGTCAAGCGCATGGCAATCGCTTTTCCGCGGGTGCGCTTCGTTCTGTCGGGCAGTGACCGCTCGACGCTCGAATTTCCAGCGACCGGCGACGACCATCTCGCCCGCATGGCGCAGATCCTCGGAGCCGAGTTCAAGGACAATGCCATCGCGCTCGATGCCCTGCGCGAAGATGTGAGCCTCAGCGGGTTTGCCGGCGTGCCAACGTTCAATCGCGGCAACTCTGCGCATCAATATGCTTTCGTCAACGGCAGGCCGGTGCAGGACAAGCTGATCCTCTCGGCGATCCGAGGCGCCTACGCCGAAACCATTCCTTCCGGCCGCTATCCCGTTGCCGTCCTTTCCCTGACGCTCGACCCAGCGCTTGTCGACGTCAACGTGCACCCAGCGAAATCGGACGTCCGTTTCCGTGATCCAGGCCTGGTGCGCGGCCTGATCGTCGGAGCCGTGCGCGAAGCACTGGCGCGGGAGGGCGATCGTGCTGCGACGACTGGAGCGGACGGCATGCTGCGCGCCTTCAGCGCCGGCCGCTCCGGCTTTCAGCCCGGCTGGAGGCCATCGCCATCGCCCGCACCCTGGACGCCCGCGAACTCACCGTCCCGCCCCTATGAAAGAACGGCAGCTTCGGGAGGATATGGTTTCGCGGAAAGGCCGCAGGCAAGCTTTGACGGGCTTGTGACGCCCACTGCGCGAGCGGAAGCCATTCCTCCCGCGGAACCGGTGCGAGCGGAAGAGCCCTCTCGTTTTCCGCTCGGCGCCGCGCGCGCGCAGCTGCACGAAAACTATATCGTCGCCCAGACGGACAGTGGCCTTGTGATCGTCGATCAGCACGCAGCGCATGAGCGGCTGGTCTTCGAAGCCATGCGCAAGGCGCTGCATTCGAAACGACTATCCTCGCAGGTGCTGCTGATCCCGGAAATCGTCGATCTTCCGGAAGAGGATTGCGATCGGCTGATGGCGTTTGCGGAAGACCTTGGTGAACTCGGCCTTGCCGTCGAGCGCTTCGGTCCCGGCGCGATTGCTGTGCGAGAGACGCCGGCTATGCTCGGTGAAGTCGACGCACAGGGCCTGATCCGGCAATTGGCCGACGAGATCGCCGAGTGGGATACGGCCTCAGGGCTCGCAGCCAAGCTCGAATATGTCGCCGCAACCATGGCATGTCATGGCTCTGTGCGTTCGGGACGGCGATTGCGGCCGGAGGAGATGAACGCTTTGCTGCGCCAGATGGAGGCGACGCCGGGCTCCGGCCAGTGCAATCACGGCCGGCCGACCTATATAGAGCTGAAGCTTTCGGACATAGAGCGGCTCTTCGGGCGCAGCTGAAGACGCCGGAGTTCGTTAGGAATGGAATGTTTTCCTAGCCGAAGTGCTCCGAACGCGAAGCGGCTTGGCACTTTTCCTGGAAATGCTCTGGAAAAGTGCTGTCCGTCGCGGTATGGCAAACAGGTGACAGAGATCAAGGACGCCAGCATATGAATCTTTTCGAGGGACATGGAAACCGCGAGGCGAAAATTCGCTATCTCGACGGCGATTTCCAGATCCTGATGCCGGGCTCCCATGTCATCTGTGCCATGACCGGCCAGCGGATTGCGCTGGACGAGCTGCGTTATTGGAGCGTCGCGCGCCAGGAGCCCTATGCCGACGTGATTTCCTCGCTTGAAGCCGAAAAGCGGGCTGGCGCACTTCCCAATCAGAAACGCTGATTTCTTCTTCCGCATCGCGCGTTTGCGCTTCGCGGTCATCACACTCAGCCAGCCTTCCCGCCGCGTCCATCGCGCAAGCGCCGCTCCCGAGCAGCTGAGATCGCTCTGTCGATGATCAGGCCGGGTGCCTGCGGATCCTCGAAGACCATATCGATCTCGATAACCCTGCAACGCTTGAGCAACTCGTCGGCGCGGCCATGATGGCCGATCAGGCGAACATAGTCCTTTGATGTTGTGACGATCTCCAGGTTGTCGCGGGATGCGATGTCGAGAATATCCGACACCTCATCCTCGCCCGGGTGCTCGTGATCTCCGAAGGTGCGGGCGACTGCAATATTTGCCCCAAGCGTCTCGACGGTGCGGAAGAACTTGCTGGGATCCGCGATGCCGGCAAAGGCCAGGACCTTTCGGTCACGCAAATCCTCATGGCCACGCACCTTGACCGAGGCTGTGAAGAAAGGCTTGCCCGCGCGAGCCGCCAGCCGAACGACGCGGTCGGCTGCGCTGCCCTCTCCGACCTTCAAGATGCCCGATGCATAAATAAGCTGCGTACGCAGGGGCGCTCGCACCGGCCCAGCTGGAACAAGATAGCCATTGCCGATGCCGCGACCGGCATCGATCACGACCAGAGCATAGTCGATGGCGAGATGCGCGCTCTGGAAGCCGTCATCCATGATGATGAGGTCGGCACCTTCGCGGACGAGCCGTTCGGCGCCCTCGGCACGCCGGCGCGCAATGACCGTCAACGCCTCACGAGCAAGCAGAAGCGGTTCGTCCCCTACGGCTGTGGCATGATGATGCTGGGGATCGACGACAGTTGTGACATCGAGCGAGCCGCCATAGCCGCGGCTCAGGAAGCCGGGCGTCAGGCCTCTGGCTTTCGCGGTCTGGGCGAGCGCAAGTGCCGTCGGCGTCTTGCCTGCCCCGCCGACAGTGAAGTTGCCGATGCAGATGACGGGCACCGGTAAGGAGGCGCGGCGGGCATGCACCATGCGATGCCCGGCAATGCGGCCATAAAGGAAAGAAAAGGGCGAGAGGCCCCAGGCACGCCAATCCGGTTTTCGCCACCAGAAGGGTGGTGCTTCCGATACCATATTCTAATTCAGCCTCGCACCTGCGACTTCAGCAAGGTGGCAAAAAAGGCCAGATCGAATGAAAAAGCAAGCCTTTACCGAAATCACGCCAGCTGGGCGACCGGCATTAGCAGGCTTTCCAGCTCGGTGATGTCGTTGAGGCAATAGTCGGAAGCAGCCGTCAGCGTCTCGCGCGAGCCGGTTCCCGTCAACACGCCGACAGTCAGACCCACGCCGGCATTGCGCCCCATGTGGAGATCGTGATTGTTGTCGCCGACAACGGCGACCTGGGCCGGAGAGAGACCGGTCGCCGCATAGAAGCCAAGCACCATACCCGGCTCCGGTTTGGTGCCGAACCCGCTGTCGTAGCCGGCGATGTAATCGAGATAATCGATGAAGCCGAAGCGACGCGCGGTCTGGCGGATAGAGCGTTCATTGTCGCTCGAGGCGACACCGAGCTTATAGCCTCGCTGGTGCAATCTGTGAAAGAAGGCGGCGAGATCGGTGACGGGCGAGGAAAAATCCGCAGCATGTGAAAAGAGCGCATCCAGCTTTTCGACCAGCTCCGATACAGCCACTTTCGAGCCGGCGGCGACAAGGCCCTCGGAAATCTGCCGGGTGTTGCCGGCCGCCAGCAGACTGTCGGGAACGATGTGACCGGTGATGGGATCCATGCCGCAGGCGGAAAGCAGATGATCCGCAAGAATAGGATCGTCTTCGGCGGCAATTCTGGCTAGCTCGCGATTGACCGGCAACCAGCTCGCATCATAATCGAGCAGCGTGCCGTCCTTGTCGAACAGAATCCCTGCAATCGCTCCCAGCTTGACCGCAGCCATGCTCTTCCCTTCTTAACCATTCACCATCGTCTTCGGCAGCAACCGCGCCTTTACCGACAGCGGGTTGATGTAAGGCTCCAGCCCCTTGACGGTTGCCGCCAATGCGCCGCGCATCTCATGCACCGCGACGAAGCCGGCATCGATCATTGTGCGCCGCGCCGAATCGTTGGTCAGCAGATAGTGTACGCCGCGCGCCAGCATCTCGGTATCGCGCACCATGCGGGCGCTGCCGCGGCGGGCAAGCACCTGATAAGCATCGCGGAAATTCTGGACGTGACCGCCGGTCAGAATTGCGCAACCGAGCATGGCCGGCTCCAGCGGGTTCTGACCGCCCTCGTTGAACAGGGATTTGCCCATGAATGCGACTTCGGTCATGCGCAGATAGAGGCCCATTTCACCGATCGTGTCGCCGAGGAAAACATCCACATCCGCCGACAAGATATCGTTGCGGGTGCGGCGCGCCACCTTCAGCCCTTGCTCCACCAGCATGGCCTCGATCGCATCGCATCGTTCGGGGTGGCGCGGCACGATGATGGTGAGCTGGCCGTTGTGCTCCTTGAGCATGGTGTGGACGGAGGCTGCAGCAGCCTCCTCGCCCTCGAAAGTCGAGACTGCCGCCCAGGTCTTACGGTTGCCGATCTGCTTCATGTAACTGGCGAGCGTCAGAGCATCATAGGACGGCGCGTCGGTATCTACCTTGAGATTGCCTGATTTCAGCACCTGTACCGCACCGAGATCGCGATAGCGCTCGGCATCGAGATCGGACTGGGCAACGACCAGAGCGAGGTTCTCGAAGAGCGCCTCGGCGAGCGACGGGTGCTTGCTCCAGCGCGCAAACGAACGATCCGACATACGCGCATTGACGAGAATCTGCGGGATACGACGGCGGCCGAGCTCGGTGATGGTCGTCGGCCAGATCTCGGACTCGGCAAAGATGGCGCAATCGGGCTGCCAGTAATCGAGGAAACGGCGAACGGCAGGCCTGAGATCAAGAGGCACGTATTGATGAATGACCTCTTCGCCCAGACGCTCATGCGCCACCTTGGCAGAGGTGATCGTGCCCGTCGTCAGGATGACATGAATGTCGCGGCGGCGGATTTCCCGGATCAACGGAATGACCGCCGATGTCTCGCCCACGCTTGCGGCATGGAACCAGATCAACGGCCCCTGAGGCCGGTTGGCGCTCGCATAGCCGGAACGCTCCAGCTTGCGGGTGCCGTCTTCCTTGCCCTTGGCCGCACGGACCGCGAGATAGGGTCCGAGAAACGGATAGACAGCGATGCCGCCAAGACGATAGGCGCTCAAGGCAAGACGCGCCCTGAGGCTGCTCATCTCGATCGACTCCTATCCCAACTGATCATCATCGATGCCAATCCTGATTATCAAACGGCCGGATAAACGGCCGAATTTTCGTTCTTATTGTGACAAAGATACTGCTTCGGTGCCGGATTTAAAGCGATAACGCCTCACCGGACGAAAATATCAAAAGCAAACTTTGGTATCAGGCAGCTTAAGAAGCTGCCTTTTCCTGCGGATCGAGCAGGCGATGCAGATGGACGATGAAATAACGCATGTGAGCGTTGTCGACAGTCTGCTGTGCCTTGGACTTCCAGGCCGTCAATGCGCTCGAATAGTCGGGGTACATGCCGACGATGTCGAGTTCCTTGAGGTTACGGAATTGGACTTCTTCGAGGTTTTCCAGTTCACCACCGAAGACGAGGTGCAGGAGCTGCTTTTTGCCGCTGGTATCAGTCATTTTCGTCTCTTTCTACTGTCGTCCCCCTCCGCCCTTCATCTGAGGGATTTTGACGGAAAGGTCAACCGTCTCGTCGGTGCGAAAGCTGGCGGAGAAACTCCGGCAATTGTGCCGCTGACGCTCCGCAAAGTTCGTCATGAGATACTTCGGCGCGATTGTAGCGCAAAGCACTGCCCGAGAGATCCACAAGCGCACCGCCTGCCCGCTCCAGAATGAGATCGGCGGCAGCCAGATCCCAGTCGTGCGAGTTGCGCTTGACTATGGTTCCTTCCAGGCGACCATCCGCGACCATTGCAAGTCGATAGGCAAGCGAGGGAACGTGCTTTACGCGCTCCACCGTCTTGCGAAAGTCCGGATCGAAGCTTTTCAGCATGTCTTCGCCGGTCGCCAGCCGGTGCGGGTCGTCGCCCACTCTTTGGGAAACGCTGATGGGCTTGCCGTTCTTCAAAGCGTGGCCACCTGCAGCGGCCACGAACAGCTCATCCAGCGCAGGTGCATAAAGCACCCCTGCAACCGGCCGCCCATCCGTCACCACAGCAACGCTGACGCACCACAGATCCGAGCCCGCGAGGAAGCCCCTGGTGCCGTCGATCGGATCGACAACGAAGACGGTCGCGTGTGACAACCGCTCGGCATCGTCATCCGTTTCCTCGGAAAGCCAGCCATAATCGGGCCGGGCCGACCGCAGAGTGGTGGCCAGGCTCTCATTGGCGGCGAAATCGGCAGCGCTGACGGGTGACTGGCCATTGTTCTTCCACCAGACCTCCGGCGATTGCCGGAAGAAACCGAGAGCGATCCTGCCCGCCTCGAGCGCGGCCTCGACAATCAGGTCCACATCGCCCGGCCGGCCGGCCTTCTGGCTATCACTCATACACCCTGTCCAATTTCCGTCTGCTCCTTAAAGTCCGGCCAGCGTCATGCCTTCGATAGCGAGCGTCGGAGCGGCCACGCCGAAATCGCGGTCGATATCGTTGGCCGGCGTCACGCGCATGAACATGTCCTTCAGATTGGAGGCGATCGTCACCTCCGAAACCGCGAAGGTCAATTCGCCATTTTCGATCCAGAAGCCGGTGGCGCCACGGCTGTACTCGCCGGTGATCATGTTGACGCCCTGGCCGATGAGTTCGGTGACGTAAAAGCCGGTTCCGACGCTGCGGATCAGCTCCTCGGGCGAAATGTCGCCCGGCTCCAGCGCCAGGTTGGTCGAAGCGGGAGAAACCGCCGTGCCGCCGCGCACGCCGCGGCCGTTGGTCTTCAGACCGCCGCCGATTTCCCGTGCGGTCGCGGTCGAAAGGAACCAGGACTGCAGCACGCCGTCCTCGATCATGACCAGCCGCTTGCCGGAAACGCCTTCACCATCGAAGGGACGCGAGGATGGGCCGCGCACGATCAGCGGATCGTCCGTGATCGAAAGGCCCGCCTTCAGTACCTGCTGGCCCATCTTATCGCGCAGGAAGCTGGTCTTGCGGGCGACGGATGCACCGTTGATCGCGCCGGCAATATGGCCGACGAAGCCGCGGGCAACGCGAGGATCGAAAACGACGGTGACGTTCTTGTTCGTCGGAACCTGGCGCGGGTTGATGCGCTTGACCACACGCTCGCCGGCACGGCGGCCGATTTCCTCGGCGGCGTCGAGATCGGCGAAATAGAGGCGGCTGTCGAAATCATAGTCGCGCTCCATGCCGGTGCCCTCGCCGGCAATCACGCTGACGGAGCGCCCAAAGCGCGACCCCTTATAGTGCCCGGCAAAACCATGCGACGTCACAAGCACGAGGCCGCCCATGCCGGCGGAAGCACCGGCGCCGGAGGAATTGGTGACGCCGGGAACGGCGCGGGCCGCCGCTTCGGTCGCAAGGGCCGCTTCGCGAAGCTGCTCCGTGGAAACCTCGGTCGCGTCGAACAATTCCAGATCGGGGTAGCTTTTCGCGAGATCCGCTTCCTCGGCGAGGCATGCAAAGGGATCTTCCGGCGAAACCTTGGCCATGGCCACGGCGCGCTCGGCAAGGGCGCTGAGGTCGAAGCCGGGATTGGCCGAGACGCTGGCGACGCGATTGCCGACGAAGACCCTGAGCGAGAAATCGTCACTTTCGGAAGATTCAGTGCCTTCGACCTTGCCGAGACGAACGCTGACGGATTGGGCGCGCGACCGCACGACGACGGCGTCGGCCGCATCCGCACCGGCTTTCCGGGCGAGATCGATCAACTGGCTGGCACGGGAAAGCAGAGTGGCGGAATCGATTTCTGAGGTCATGATTTGGCCTTTCCTTCGCGTTCCATTTATTGTGCACTACATAAAGCATCAAGGGCGGCAAAGCCGATTCTTGTTCTAATCCCTTCACGCCTGGTTGTTTATGATGACCATGCGCTGCAAGACCGCCTGCCCCACGGAAAGAAAAAGACGATGTCCGCCCCCAATACGCTTTTCACCGAGACCCTGCTGCTGCTCGGAGGTGCCGTCGTTACGGCGCCGATCTTCAAGAAACTCGGGCTCGGCACGGTGCTCGGCTATCTCGCAGCCGGCGTGGTGATCGGCCCGATCCTCCATAGCATCGGGGATAGCGAGGCGGTGCTAGCCGTCGCCGAACTCGGCGTCGTCTTCCTGCTGTTCATCATCGGCCTGGAATTGAAGCCATCCCGCCTCTGGCAGATGCGCCGCGACATTTTCGGCCTCGGCACGGCCCAGGTCTTGTTGAGCGGACTGGCGCTGATGGTCGCATCCTACCTCGGCGGCATTGCCGGCTGGAAGGGCAGCATCATCATCGGCTTCGGCCTGGCGCTCTCCTCGACCGCCTTTGCCATGCAGATCCTCGAGCAGCAGGGCGACGTCAATACGAAGTACGGACAGCGCTCCTTCTCCATGCTGCTGTTGCAGGATCTGGCCATCGTGCCGCTGCTGGCACTGATCACCGTCCTCGACGGCGCGAAGGAAACCGCCAATCCCCTCCCCAGCCTTGCAATCGCGGTTGGCGCCGTCGCGGCGATGATCATTGCGGGTCGCTATCTGCTGACGCCGCTGTTTCAGGTGATTGCCCGCACCGGTGCGCGCGAAGCGATGATTGCCGCGGCCCTCTTCGTCGTCATGGGCTCCGCGACCCTGATGCAGCTTGCCGGTCTCTCGATGGCGATGGGTGCCTTTCTCTCCGGCGTGATGCTGGCGGAATCCTCCTATCGGCACGAGTTGGAAGCAGATATCGAGCCGTTCCGTGGTGTGCTGCTCGCCATCTTCTTCATTGCCGTCGGCCTGTCGCTGAAACTCGATGTCATCCTCGACAACTGGTTGCTGATCGTTCTCGCCGTCCCGGTGATGATGCTCATCAAGGCCGTCGTCATCTATGCACTCAGCCGCGTGGCGGGCTCATCGCACAATGATGCCGTCCGCGTCGCCGGGCTCTTGCCGCAGGGCGGCGAATTCGGCTTCGTGCTGTTCAGCGCCGCCAGCGCAAGCGGCGGCCTCTTCTCCGCCAATACGGCATCGACGCTGATCGCCATCGTCACGCTGTCGATGGCGCTGACGCCGCTCAGTTCCGCGCTTGCGAAGCGGCTGATGAAGGGCGATGCGCAGGAGGAACTGGATGAGGATTTCGAGGGCGCGGGCTCCGATGTGCTGATGATCGGCTTTTCGCGTTTCGGCCAGATCGCCGCGCAGATCCTGCTCGCCAGCGGTCGCGACGTGACCGTCATCGATTTCTCCGCCGACCGTATCCGCCAGGCATCAAGCTTCGGTTTCCGAATCTATTTCGGCGACGGCACCCGCAAGGATGTGCTGCGCTCCGCCGGCATCGATCGCGCCAAGATCGTCGTGGTCAGCACGCATCAACGTGAGATCACCGACAAGATCGTCGAACTCGTTCAAACCGACTATCCGCACGCGCGTATCTTCGTCCGCTCCTACGACCGGGTCCATTCGATCGACCTGCGCCGCAAGGGTGTCGATTATGAACTGCGCGAAACGCTGGAATCCGGTCTGCTCTTCGGCCGCCGCACGCTGGAAGAGCTGGGGGTCAGCGAAGCCGAGGCCTATGAGATCGGCGAAGACATCCGCAAGCGCGACGAGCAGCGGCTTGTGCTGCAGGTGAGCGAGGGGCTGCAGGCCGGCGCCGACATGCTCTACTCCAGGCCGGTCAAGCCGGAGCCGCTGGTCAAACCGAAGCGCGCGGCCGAGACCTACAGCGATGCAGACGACCTAGTGGCCTTGCCGCAGGAGGAGCCCGAACGGGCTTAGTTCTTCGCCGTCATCACCCGGTCCAGGGCGAATTTGAGTTCGTCCTTGACGCCGGCGGACATGGCGAGAATATCGCGCGCCTTCAGGAAATCGAGAACGCCGGTGCGGCCGACGGTTGGCCGCAGGAAGATCTGCGGCGCTTGCAGCCGCAGCTTCAGTGCGATGTTGGACTGCATGGTCAGCTGACCAGCGCCAAACAGGCTTTCGATGCGGTTCGGAATATGCCGGCCGCCACCTTCAGGACCGCCGACGACGTCGACGCCGATGATGATGTCGGCGAGCCCAGCCAGATGTTCATAGGGAACGGGGTTCATGATGCCGCCATCGATCATCACGCACTCACCGAGCTTGACCGGCATGAAGACGGCGGGAATGGCGGCGGAGGCTGCAAGAACCGGAAACAGCTCTCCCTTTTCGATCACCACCTCGGCCTGGCCGTAATAATCCGTCGTCACCACCTTCAGCGGGATATGCAGGCCCGAGAAATCTTCGGGAAAAGCAGGCGGCAGAAAAGCGCGCAGGATGCGCTCGAGATTGAACTGGCCAAAGCGGATGCTGCGCATGCTGACCGGCCGCAAGCTCCAGATCTTGTTGAGCACGGCAGGACGGTTTCCGACCGTTGCCAGCGTGTAATCGCGGATTTCTGCACCGGTCATGCCGGCGGCCATGGCCGCGCCCATGATCGAACCGATGGAGGCGCCTGCAATCGCAACCGGGCGGATGCCGAGTTCGTCGAGAGCTTCTATGATGTGGATATGGGCGAGACCGCGCGCGCCGCCGCAGCCGAAGGCAACCGCGACGCTCGGCGTGCTGGAGGCAGCAAGCGGATAATCGCTGCCGACGAAATCAGCGTAATCGCCCATTTCCTTCTCCTTCGACCGTTATGCCGATCTCGGCTGGTAACGGAAGAAATGCATCTTGCTGTCGCCGAAGGTGCGCACCTCCAGAAACAGGAAATCCGACGGTGCTGAAACCGTCACATCGGCGCGCTCTTCGAGTATCGCCAGGGCGCCGGGCACCAGCCAGCCGCCTGATGCGGCAGCCGCAAAGGCCTTCTCGCCGAAACCGTTGCCATAAGGCGGGTCGGCAAAGAGAAAATCGAAAGGCTCAAGATTGCCGACGCTGCCGAGATCGGTAGCGTCCCGACGCAGCATGCGCGTGCGCCCATGCAGCCCGAGCGCGTCGATGTTTTCCCAGAGGAGGCCCCGGCCCTCGACGCTACTCTCGACGAACAGCACATGGCGGCAACCGCGCGATGCCGCTTCAAGTCCGACCGCACCGGTGCCGGCAAACACATCCATCATCCGGGTGCCGTCGATGGCCTCCGGATAGGCATGGCTCAGAATGTTGAACAGGCTCTCGCGCGTGCGATCCGCCGTCGGACGAATATCATTCGACTTCGGCGTCGCAAGCGAGCGACCGCGAAATTCACCGCCGACGATCCTCACAGCGCGTCAGCTCCTTCCGCCCTTTGGGCCGCCCCTGCCGGTGCCACCACGGCTAGGACCGCCGCGACCCGGGCCGCCGGAAGGACGGCCGCCGCCGCCGCCAGGCTTGCCGCCAAAACCGCGCGGGCCGCCTGGCTTGCCACCCGGCTTGCCGCCAAAGGATTTGCCGCCGCCCGGCTTCTTGCCGAAGGGCTTGCCAGCCGGCCGGTCACCGAAGGAACGCTCGCCTTGCGGACGGTCGCCGAAAGGCCGATCGCCACGGGGGCGCTCGGAGCGCTGTTCACCATCGAAGGATCTGGCGCGCGGACGCTCGTCTCCCTCGGCACGCGGACGCCGATCACCGCGAGGCTTGTCGCCATACGGGCGATCACCCCGAGGCTTGTCACCAAAAGGACGGTCGCCACGCGGAGGACGATCGCCAAACGGGCGTTCGCCGCGGGGACGCTCGGAACGGCCCTCGCCGCCGAAGGACTTTGCCCGAGGGCGGTCGCCACCCTCCGGTCGCGAGCCACGGGGCTTGTCGCCATAGGCACGATCGCCACGAGGCTTATCGCCAAAGGATCGGTCGCCGCGCGGAGGACGATCACCAAACGGACGATCGCCGCGGGGGCGGTCGGAGCGCTTGCGATCGAAACCTTCATCATCGCCGCGCGACCGGCGCGGAGCTTCCTCGCTCGAACGGATCCATTCACCATCGCCCTCGTCGACGCGATTGATACGAACGCGGGGCCCCTCATCCGGGCGGTCGAAGCCGCCGCGCTGGGGACGCTCAGGTTCACCGCGCCTGGTGGCGGTCTTCACATTCTTGGCGGCCTTTGCTGCTGCCTTTTCGCCGAGCGGGCGGGCGCCGGGGGCCATCCAGACATTAGCATTGCGACGCGAGCCGAGCGGCTGGCGCTGCGGCCGGTCGTCATCCTTGCGTCCACCTTCGCGGCGCCCTTCGTCCCGACGATCATCGCGCTTGGTATCGAGACGGCTCAAGGCTCGCTCGCGCTTGTCTTCCGGGCGCTCACGATCGCGTCTCGGACGTTCGTCCTTCGCAGCTCGAACCGGCTTGGCTTCTGCCTCTTCGGCATCGGCAACGGCCGGGGCATTGTAGAGCGGCGCATCGAAATTCGCCTTGGCGTCCTCGACCAGACGCGGGCCAAGCTGGTCGCGCAGCATACGCCCGCGCACCTCAAGCACGCGACCTTCCGGCAGGTCGCCCAACTGGAACGGACCGTAGGAAATGCGAATCAGACGATTAACCTCAAGGCCGAGCGCGCCGAGGACGTTCTTGATTTCGCGATTCTTGCCTTCGCGTAGACCCATGGTGATCCAGACGTTGGATCCCTGAGTACGGTCGAGCGTCGCCTCGATGGAGCCATAGAGCACGCCATCGACGGCAATGCCTTCCTTCAGCTTGTCGAGCGCTTCCTGATCGATCTCGCCGTGGGCGCGGACGCGGTAGCGGCGCAGCCAGCCGGTGGTCGGCAGTTCGAGAACGCGCGCGAGGCCACCGTCGTTGGTCAGCAGCAGCAGACCTTCGGTATTGATATCGAGGCGACCGATCGACATGACGCGCGGCAGCTCTTCCGGCAGGTTGTCGAAAACGGTCGGACGGCCCTCAGGGTCGGCATTGGTGGTCACCAGGCCGGCTGGCTTATGGTAGAGCCACATGCGAGTCCGCTCGATGCCGCGGATCGGCACACCGTCGACCTCGATCTTGTCGGAAAGGGTCACGTTGACCACGGGCGTTTCCAGTAGCACGCCATTCAGCGTGACGCGGCCATCCATGATCATGCGCTCGATGTCGCGGCGCGACGCCACGCCGGCGCGCGCCATGACCTTGGAAATGCGCTCCGCCTTTCCATCTCCGGCTGCCGCATCGGCTGCAACGCTTGCAGTTGAAGCCTTTGCCGGCTTCGCACCATCGCGCTTTATCGTCTTCTTGTCGCCAGCAAAGGGTTTCGACCCAGGCCGCTTGGGCTTGTCATTCATTGTCATTTGTTGTTTGCCTGAATTTTTAAGGCGTGTTCCTATCAGGTCGCGCCCCTGCGGTTAAGTGGAAAATCTTGAATGGCGGCTACAAATCAATTCATGGAGCTTGCGCTGGCCGAAGCGCGCAGCGCCGGAGAGCGTGGCGAGGTGCCGATCGGCGCCGTCGTCGTGCTCGACAACAAGGTTATTGCCAAGGCCGGCAATCGCACTCGTGAACTCAATGACGTTACCGCCCATGCCGAAATCGTCGCCATCCGTCTGGCCTGCGAAGAGCTGGGCCAGGAGCGGCTTACAGGCGCCGATCTCTATGTCACGTTGGAGCCCTGCACCATGTGCGCTGCGGCCATCTCGTTCGCGCGCATCCGCCGTCTTTATTTTGGTGCCGAAGATCCGAAAGGTGGCGGTGTCGACAATGGCGTGCGTTTTTATCAGCAACCAACCTGCCATCATGCGCCGGAAGTCTATTCCGGCCTCGGCGAGACTAGTTCCGCCGATATTCTGAGACGCTTCTTTCAAGCGAAACGCTCCGAAGATTGAAAAGCGGCGGAGCTAGCGCCGCCGCTTCTTCAAATTGCTTATTGGAAGGGCTTCCACCAGCTGCTGTTGTTGGACTGCTGAGCAGCTTCCGCATCCTTCTTGCGCTTCTTTTCCTTCTTCGACTCAGGCGTGCCGACGTCGTTGAGAGCTGCCGGATCGGAAACCTGACGATATTCCTGCGGCGGGTCGATGAGGTAGCGGCGCTGATCGATGTAGGTGCCGGCCTGATCCTGGCGCGCGGCGCGATAGGCGGCCGTCTGCTGCGCTTCGGTCATGCGGTTCTTGCTGGTGTCGGCCTGAGCCAACGGCGAACGATAATTGACATCGTTCTTCTTGGCGTCGGCTTCCGCTGCAAGGCGCTTACGCGCATCTTCGGGCGATTCCAGCCAAGCCGGATTGTCCTTGCTTGCCAGCGACTGCTGCGGCGCCGTGAGCGTGTCTTTGTCTCCAGCCACCACAAGACCGGGGCGGTTCGGATACTTCACACCCTTGTCCTTCGGCGTTGCAGCCGAGACGGAAGCGATATCGCCAAGATCGTCCAGGAGCTGCACGCCAGCCGTCTTGCCGGTGCCGTAAGTCGGGCTGCTGAGGCAGCCGGACATTACGCCACAGCCAATCACAAGTGCCGCCAAGCTGACGCCGACACGAACGCTATGCATCGCTCTCATGAAAACCCTTCCCAGCTATGCCGGAATAAATGTAACAGGACCCCATTTGACGGCAACTGCCGTAAAAATCAGGCCAATTTCAGGCAGCTTTTACCGGATGAACACCGCAAAGGCAATTCACCCGGTAATATTCTTCAGTTGACAGCCGCGAGTTCGCGCAGCGCCAGAGCGTCACGCGCCGAGACGTCCGGGTATTCCGGGTCCGAGCCGACATCGGTCGTGATGCGCCACGAACGGGCACATTTGCGGCCTTCGGCAAGCTTCGGAAGCACGCTGACCTTGGCGGCATCGTCGAGACGGAACGCATCCGCCGGGCCTTCGCCGCTCTCGACGGTGATGCCCGAAGTGATGCAGATTTCCGAGAAATCCTGCCCTTCGAGCGCCTTCAGCAGCTCCGGATCGGCGACATAAACGACCGGAGCGGCCTCCAGCGAGGAGCCGATCCGCTTGTCCTTGCGCTCGATTTCGAGCGCGCCGGTAACGACGCTGCGCACGGCGCGGATCGTCTTCCACTTCTCGGCCAGCGCTTCGTTCTTCCATTCGGACGGAACGGTCACGAACTGCTCGAGATGCACGGAGACAGCCGACGGGTTGCGCGACAGCCATGCCTCTTCCGTCGTGAACGGCAGCATCGGCGCCAGCCACGTCACCATGCAATCGAAGATCGTGCGGATGACGGCGAGCGAAGCGCGGCGGCGTAGGCTCGACGGGGCATCGCAGTAAAGCGCATCCTTGCGGACGTCGAAGTAGAAGGCCGACAGCTCGACATTGGCGAAATCGATCAGGGCGCGTGCGATGCGCTTGAAGTCGAAGGCGTCGTAGCTTTCGCGCACCAGCTCGTCGAGTTCGGCGAGACGGTGCAGCATCAGCCGCTCAAGTTCCGGCATGTCCGCATAGGCGATGACTTCGCCCTTGTCATGCGCCAGCGTGCCGAGCATCCAGCGGATGGTGTTGCGCAGCTTGCGATAGGCATCGACATTGGTCTGGATGATGGCCTTGCCGAGGCGCTGGTCTTCCCAATAGTCGGTAGTCATGACCCACAGGCGCAGGATGTCGGCGCCGGCGTCCTTCATGACATCCTGCGGAGCAACCACGTTGCCGAGCGACTTCGACTGCTTGCGGCCCTGCTCGTCCATGGTGAAACCATGCGTGACGACCGTATCGTAAGGCGCGCGACCACGGGTCGCAGCACTTTCGAGCAGCGACGAGTGGAACCAGCCGCGATGCTGGTCGGAGCCTTCGAGATAGACGTCGGCGGGCCACTTCAAATCGGGGCGGTCCTCCAGCGTGAAGGAGTGGGTCGAACCGGAATCGAACCACACGTCGAGGATGTCCATGACCTGTGTCCAGGCCTCATTGGCCTTATCGCCGAGGAAGCGCTCGCGTGCGCCTTCGGCAAACCAGGCATCGGCGCCTTCCTGCTCGAAAGCTTCGAGGATGCGGGCGTTGACGCCATCGTCCTGCAGGATGCTGCCGTGCTCGTCGACGAAGATGCAGATCGGCACGCCCCAGGCGCGCTGGCGCGAGAGGACCCAATCCGGGCGCTGCTCGATCATGGCACGCAGGCGGTTCTGGCCGGCAGCCGGTACGAAGCGGGTGTCGTCGATCGCCTTCAGGGCACGGCTGCGCAGCGTCGAACCGTCCGCGAAGTCCTTGTCCATATAGACGAACCACTGCGGCGTATTGCGGAAGATAACCGGCTTCTTCGAGCGCCAGGAATGCGGGTAGGAATGCTTCAGCCTGCCGCGTGCGAAGAGCGTGTTCGTCTCGATCAGCGCCTTGATGACCAGATCGTTGGCGTTGCCCTTCTTGCCGTTGTCGTCCATGACGCGGCCGCCTTCGAAGCCGGGGGCATCGGCGGTGTAGAAGCCTGCGTCATCGACCGGGAACGGGATGGTGGCCGAGATGCCGCGCTTTTCGAGATCGCGCGCATGCGACATCCAGGCGTCAAAGTCCTCGCGGCCGTGGCTCGGTGCGGTGTGGACGAAGCCCGTACCGGCATCGTCGGTGACGTGATCGCCATCGAGCAGCGGCACCTTGAAGTCGTAGCCGAGAGAGGCGAGCGGATGCGCGCAGGTCAATGCGGCCAAGTCGCCAGCAGAGACATCGGCCAGACGCTTGTACTGCAGCTTTGCCTTGGCGAAGGATTCTTCCGCAAGCTTATCCGCGAAGATCAGCTTCTCGCCGGGGCGCGGGCCGAAATCGTTGGCGGCTTCCGTGACTTCGTAAAGCCCGTAGGACACGCGCGACGAATAGGCGATCGCACGGTTGCCGGGGATCGTCCAAGGGGTCGTCGTCCAGATGACGACGAAGGCGCCGCCAAGATGTGCAGAGCCGTCGGCCACCGGGAATTTCACCCAGATCATGTCGCTCTCGACATCGGCATATTCGACTTCGGCTTCGGCGAGCGCCGTGCGCTCGACCACTGACCACATGACCGGCTTGGAGCCGCGGTAAAGCTGCCCCGTGCGGGCGATCTTCAGGAGCTCGCCGGCGATGCGGGATTCCGCATGGAAGTTCATGGTCAGGTAGGGATTATCGAAATCACCCGTGATCCCGAGGCGCTTGAACTCCTCGGACTGGATCTTGATCCAGCCGGCGGCAAAGTCGCGGCATTCCTGGCGAAACTCGTTCACCGGAACCTCGTCCTTGTTCTTGCCCTTCTCGCGATACTTCTCTTCGATCTTCCACTCGATCGGCAGACCGTGGCAATCCCAGCCCGGAACGTAATTGCTGTCATAGCCGCGCATCTGGAAGGAGCGGGTGATGACGTCCTTCAGGATCTTGTTGAGCGCGTGGCCGATATGGATGTGGCCGTTGGCGTAGGGAGGGCCGTCATGCAGAACGAACTTCTCACGGCCGGCGGCGGAGGCACGCAGCTTCTTGTAGAGGTCCATCTGCTGCCAGCGGCCCACCAGCTCCGGCTCCTTCTGCGGCAAGCCTGCGCGCATCGGAAAGTCGGTTTCCGGCAGGTAAAGGGTCTTGGAATAGTCCATCTTTTCAGTGGTATCGATCATAGTTCTGACAATTGCCTCGGTGTCTCGGGCGTCTTGCGCCAAACAGGCGCAGCCATATGGGGATTTTTCGGCGGCGGAAAGCGCCCTGGGAGCGGGCGCCAAAAACCCGGACCTTCCGGCAGCTTACAGCGCGCGGAAGGCCGGGCCAATAATTCGTATCGATAGGCTCAGCCGAAATTGGGTCATAGCCGCCGGTTCATAGGCGTTTTTTCCAAGGAAAGGAAGAGGAAACAACGCGCACGGCACATAGAAAGACCGCGGACGTTTCCGCCCGCGGTCGATAGGGCGTTGCCCGTATCAGGCGCGCGCCGTGGCGCGTGCCGGTATGACTGCATTGAGGATGACGGACACAACGATGTTTGCGGCCAGTGCCAAAAGCCCCGTATAGACCGTGAAACCGGCATCTCCGAGGGGAACCATATGCAGCGGCTTCCAGCCGGCATCCCAGACAAGGTAGGTGCCGCCGAAGAAGCCGACGAACCAGCCGGCCAGCAACGCAGGCGCCCGGAACCATTTGGTATAAAGGCCGAAGACCAGAGCCGGCAGGGTCTGCAATATCCAGATCCCGCCCAGAAGCTGCAGATCGAGCGCAAATTGCGTCGGCAGGAAAATGATGACCAGAAGCGCGCCGACCTTGACGACGAGCGACGTCATTTTGGCAACCTTGGCCTCGCCGGCATCGGAGACCTGCGGATCGATATAGGCCTTCCAGAAGTTACGGGTGAAGAGGTTGGCAGCGCCGATGCTCATCACGGCGGCGGGAACGAGCGCGCCGATGGCGATGGCCGCGAAGGCAAAACCGGCAAACCAGCTTGAGAACAAGTTCTGAAATAGCGCCGGAACGACATCATTGGCGCTGTCCAGCTTCAGATTTGCCGCATGGCCCATGTAGCCAAGCAAGGCCAGCAGGCCGAGCAACAGCGTATAGGCCGGCAGCAGCACCGCATTCTTGCGAATAGTGTTGCCGCTATTGGAGGCGAAGATGCCGGTGAGCGTATGCGGATACATGAAGGCCGCCAGCGCCGAGCCGAGCGCCAGGGTCGCATAGGCGACATACTGGTTGCCGCCGAGCAGCAGACTGCCCGCTCCCTTGGCCTTGAAATCCGCGTCGGCCGCCGCAAAGACATTGGCATAACCGCCGAGTTTGGCCGGGATGAGCGCAATGGCGGCAATGACAACGATATAGATCATGATGTCTTTGACGAAGGCGATCAGCGCCGGCGCACGAAGACCTGCAGAGTAGGTGTAGAGCGCCAGGATGATGAAGGCGACGGCGAGCGGCAATTCGCCGTGAAGCCCGAGCGCCTTGAACACCGCCGTCATGCCGACGAGCTGCAAGGCGATATAGGGCATGGTCGCAATGACGCCGGTAAGCGCAACCGCCAGTTCGAGCGCGCGCGAGCCGTATTGGCCGTGCACGACATCACCCGCCGTGACATAGCCGTGATCCTTCGCGCGCCGCCACAAAAGCGGCATGACCATGAAGACGAAGGGGTAGACGACGATCGTATAGGGCAGCGCGAAAAAGCCATAGGCGCCGACCGTGTAGACCAGTGCGGGAACCGCGATCACGGTATAGGCCGTGTAGAAGTCACCCCCGACGAGGAACCAGGTGATCCAGGTGCCGAAGGTGCGGCCGCCAAGTCCCCACTCGTCGATATGGGCAAGCGTCTTCGGCCGGCGCCAGCGGGCGGCCACAAAGCCCATGACGGTCACGAGTGCCAAAAAGAAGATGAAAACCGCAAGTGCTGTCGGGTCGATATCAGTCGTCATTGCGCATGCTCCGATAGGCGATCCACGTCAACAGAGCGGTGATCGGCACCCAGGCCAGTTGATACCAGTAGAAGAAGGGGAAGCCGAGCAGAACCGGATCGTGAGCGTTATAGAAGGGGACCCAAAGCAAGCCTATATAGGGGATGACGAGCAGCCAGCAGGCCGCCGTTCCGAAACGTTTGTCCATTACGTGCGCCTTTCGGAAAAGGGGCGCGGCGACTCGCGCCCTGCAATATGAGCATTGCAGCATCTTTCCACTCGCTCAAGGCAAAAAGATACCGCACTGCCGCAATCCTTGCGCGCAGTTTTCTATAATGACGTCAGGAGAACGCGATGCAGCGATCGGTATCGCTGAGCGGCTGGACGCCGGCGAGGAGCGCCCTCGCCTCCTCTTCGTCCTTTCGGATTTGTGCGACGAGCGGATCGAGGCCGTCGAACTTCAGTTCCGGGCGGAGATAACCGAAGAAGGAAACCGAACAGATCTGGCCGTAGAGGTCGCCGCTGAAATCGAAGACGAAGGTTTCAAGCAGCGGCGCGCCATTGTCCGTCACCGTTGGACGGCGTCCGTAGCTGGCGACGGCATCGCGGATGACCCCGTCCTCCGCGCGGAACCTGACGGCATAAATGCCAGCCTTCAGCGATATTTCCGGAGGAAGCTGCATGTTTGCAGTCGGGAAACCGAGCGTGCGACCGAGCTTCTCGCCGCCGATGACGGGCGCTTCGACGGTATAGCGATAGCCGAGCATCCCGGCGACCTCAGCCACCTCCCCGTCGGCGAGCAGCGTGCGGATGCGGCTCGAGGAGACGACCTCGGCATTTTCGTCGCGGAAAGCGTCGATGAGCGTTACGCCGAAACCGTTGCGGCTGCCGGCATTCATCAGGAAAGCTGGGCCACCCTGGCGATCATGGCCGAAATGGAAGTCGAAGCCGGTAACGACTTCGGAAGCGTGCAGCCAATCGATCAGGATCGAATGAACGAACTCATCGGCGGAGCGCTGAGAGAAAGCGCGATCGAACGGATATTCGATGACGGCATTGAAACCAATGGCTTCCAGCAAGCGCGCCTTGAGCGGTGCCGGTGTCAGGCGAAATACCGGATGATCCGGGCGAAACACGGTGCGCGGATGCGGCTCGAAGGTCAGCACGAGGGCCGGAACGCCGCGCTCCCTTGCGATCTCCAGTGCGCGATCGAGTACCGACTGATGACCGCGATGCACGCCGTCAAAATTGCCGATGGCGACGACGCCGCCCTTGAGAGCTTCAGGAAGCTGCTCGCGCGTCTCGTTGCGGTGGAAAACGGTCATCGGCTACCACTCCGGTCAGACTAGGCGCGGCATCCACCACTTCGGTGAAGCCTGCTCGCGCGCCAGAAAGGCCCCGAGAGCAGCCTCATCCGTATGCCCGTCGACCACATATTCGCGAGCGTGGATGCCATGGCTGATATAAAGAAGATCAAGGCCATAATCGAGCGCGCCGCGCACGTCGGTCGGCATGCCATCGCCGATGGCGACGACGCGTGACAGCGGGAATTCACTCCTGACCTCGCGGGCTGCGGCAAGCGCTGCATTGTAGATCGGCTGGTGCGGCTTGCCGGCGATGCGCGTCTGGCCGCCGAGGCGCTCATAATAGGCAGCCATGGCTCCCGCGCAGGGGATCATGCGGTGGCCGCGCTCGACTACGAGGTCGGGGTTGGCACAGATCAGCGGCACGTTGCGGGCGGACCAGGCCGTCAGCATATCGGTGTAGTCGTCGGGCGTTTCCGTCTCGTCATCGAAGAAGCCGGTGCAGACGATGCTCTCGGCCTTGTCGGCGTCGACACGCTCCACATCGAGCCCTTCAAGGATACCAGTGTCTCGCTCCGGTCCGAGCAGAAACACTTTCTTCGGTCCTTCGGCAATCAGCTTGCGGGTAACGTCACCCGAGGTAATGATGCGGTCGTAAACGCTGTCTGGAACGCCGATCGCCCGCAACTGCTCGACCACCCTCGGGGCTACGCGCGGAGAATTGGTGATGAGGACAACGGTCAGCCCCTGCTTGCGAGCTGCCTCCAGCGCAATCGAGGCTTCCTTATAGGCTGAAACACCGTTGTGGAGCACGCCCCAGACATCGCAGAGCGCAACATCATAAAGTCCGCCAATCTCGCGAAAGCTTTCGATCCGTTTGCCCATGCCGTCCTCGCATTACATAAATCACGGGCTGACATCGCAAACCGGCCGACAAATTACAAGAGCGGCATGCAAGGTTTTTGCGGCGCACAAGGCCGAAAGGGCAAGCGCTGGCAGCGTCCACGCGCGGTCAATATGACTGCCGGAGGCATCGGCTTCAAGGTCGAGAGAAGACGTCAACGTCGCCTTGCGAGCAAGATTGGATTAGGGTTTCACTTGCAACGGCATGCTATGGAGGACCGCCTTGGGCGTTAATCATCCTCGAAACAAGCCAGACAGCGCCTCAAAAATTTCACAGTGCTGTTCTTGACTCGCCCGGTAGCCACACCTAAATCACGGTCGCTAGCACTCGCCGATGCTGAGTGCTAACAAAGCCCATACGGATCCCCCGCTGATCCGTGAAGTCATTTGATCGAGGGATTAGACAATGGCAACCAATTTCCGCCCCCTTCATGACCGCGTCGTTGTTCGTCGCGTTGAGTCCGAAGCAAAGACCAAGGGTGGTATCATCATTCCCGATACCGCCAAGGAAAAGCCGCAGGAAGGCGAAATCGTCGCCGTCGGCTCCGGCGCTCGCGATGAATCCGGCAAGGTCGTAGCACTCGACGTCAAGGTTGGCGATCGCATTCTGTTCGGCAAGTGGTCGGGCACCGAAGTCAAGCTTGATGGCGAAGACCTTCTCATCATGAAGGAAGCCGACATCATGGGCATCATCGGCTAATCCAGCCGGTTCCCCTTTTCCGATACAGCTGACGGGCCACAAACCCGTTCAATGCGAATTCAGGAGTTTTTAGACATGGCAGCTAAAGAAGTAAAATTCGGCCGCAGCGCCCGCGAAAAGATGCTTCGTGGCGTTGATATCCTTGCTGACGCAGTAAAGGTAACGCTCGGCCCGAAGGGTCGTAACGTCGTTATCGACAAGTCCTTCGGCGCTCCGCGCATCACCAAGGACGGCGTCACCGTCGCCAAGGAAATCGAACTCGAAGACAAGTTCGAAAACATGGGCGCCCAGATGGTCCGCGAAGTTGCTTCGAAGACCAACGACATCGCCGGCGACGGCACGACCACTGCAACCGTTCTCGCCCAGGCCATCGTTCGCGAAGGCGCCAAGGCTGTTGCAGCCGGCATGAACCCGATGGATCTGAAGCGCGGCATCGACCTCGCTGTTGCTGAAGTCGTCAAGGATCTCCAGGCCAAGGCCAAGAAGATCAACACGTCGGAAGAAGTCGCACAGGTCGGCACGATCTCCGCAAACGGCGAAAAGCAGATCGGTCTCGATATTGCTGAAGCCATGCAGAAGGTCGGCAACGAAGGCGTCATCACGGTTGAAGAAGCCAAGACCGCCGAAACCGAACTTGAAGTCGTCGAAGGCATGCAGTTCGACCGCGGCTACCTCAGCCCCTACTTCGTCACCAACCCGGAAAAGATGGTCGCCGATCTCGAAGACGCGTTCATCCTGCTCCACGAGAAGAAGCTCTCGAACCTGCAGGCCATGCTCCCGGTTCTCGAAGCCGTCGTTCAGACTGGCAAGCCGCTCCTCATCATCGCTGAAGACGTCGAAGGCGAAGCTCTTGCTACGCTCGTCGTCAACAAGCTGCGCGGTGGCCTGAAGATTGCTGCCGTCAAGGCTCCTGGCTTCGGCGATCGCCGCAAGGCCATGCTGGAAGACATCGCCATCCTGACGGGCGGCACTGTCATCTCCGAAGACCTCGGCATCAAGCTCGAGTCGGTTACGCTCGACATGCTCGGCCGTTCCAAGAAGGTTTCGATCTCCAAGGAAAACACCACGATCGTCGACGGCGCTGGCGCCAAGTCCGACATCGAAGGCCGCGTTGCCCAGATCAAGGCTCAGATCGAAGAAACCACGTCTGACTACGACCGCGAAAAGCTGCAGGAACGTCTTGCCAAGCTCGCTGGCGGCGTTGCCGTGATCCGCGTCGGCGGTTCGACGGAAGTTGAAGTCAAGGAAAAGAAGGACCGCATCGACGACGCTCTCAACGCGACGCGCGCTGCTGTTCAGGAAGGCATCGTACCGGGCGGCGGCACGGCTCTGCTGCGCTCCTCCGTCAAGATCACCGTCAAGGGTGAAAACGACGATCAGGAAGCCGGCGTCAACATCGTTCGCCGCGCTCTGCAGGCTCCTTGCCGCCAGATCGCTGAAAACGCTGGTGATGAAGCCTCCATCGTTGTCGGCAAGATCCTCGACAAGAACGAAGACAACTTCGGCTACAACGCTCAGACGGGCGTCTACGGCGACATGATCGCCATGGGCATCGTCGACCCGGTCAAGGTCGTTCGCACGGCTCTGCAGGACGCAGCTTCGGTTGCTTCGCTGCTGATCACCACCGAAGCCATGATCGCCGAACTGCCGAAGAAGGATGCCCCTGCTGGCATGCCGGGCGGCATGGGCGGCATGGGCGGCATGGACATGATGTGATAAGGCCAACGGCCTAATCACAGGAATGTTCATTCAGCTTCGCCCATGCACTTTGGTGCTTCAGGCCGCCAAGCGGCCTGAAGTGGCAGCATGGACATGATGTGATGAGGTTTCAGCCTTATTGCGACTGTTCAATCCGACATCCGGAATTGACAAAGGGCGGCTCTCGGGCCGCCCTTTTTGCTGTGCCAAGGCAACACTTGCACAAGCCTGACAGGCTCCTCCGACAATGCAATTTTATGCAATCTCCCCATTGCCGTTCCAGAAAAAGCCCCTATAACTCCCAGCGCAGCGATTTTGGAGAGTAAGCTGCGATGCACGAAAATTTTACTGATTTGAGACAGGATTAACCTGAGGATCGGCTTGGCCATGACCTTCGAGGTTGGATTCGTCCAGATTTATTACTTGCAAACGACTTCGCAGGTCGGCGCACCATCTGGAAACATTGTTGAAAGACGCGAATAGCAGAGGCGTGGCTCTGTTTTCTTCACGGCGGTGCGGCAGGCGGTCAGACCTCCCATCCCGCCGCATATGGAAATTAAGACGAAGTGCGCAGGGGCCTATGCACTCAAGTGGTGGGGATCAGCTTGTTCAAAATTGCCAAAGCAAATTTTACCGCGCCGTTTGCGCCCGGTTCGCTGGCGTTTGACAGCCAAGATCCCAATCTCCTCGCGCAGTTCTGCGTTTCTGAAGGCTGGACGGGCGACCTGTCGAGCGGCCTCATCAAGCTTGGGCAATGGAGCACGATGCTGCATGGGCTGAGCTCTTCAGAATGCGGTCTCCTGAGCCTGATGCATTGCTATGACCAGCAGGATCGCGTTCGCATCCTCGATCTTTTCGAACAGGCAGCAACCGCCACCTCTTCTTTTTGCTACTCCACCACGACACGCGGCGCCAATGGCCATCGCCAGCCGATCTTCTGCGTCGGCGAATCTATCGCTGCAGACGAACACCATGCCGGCAGCATGGTCGGCATCTTTCTGTTTCCACGCTTCAAGCTGGAGCCGGGCAGCCAATTGGCAACCCGGCAGTAGGCTTGAGCGCGAGGACATTCATCTCCGCGCCAGGTATCATCAATCCCGCTTCGGAACGTTCAGGCCGCGCTGGCTGGCCGGACGTGCAAGAGCGCGGTCCAACCAGGCCATAACCGCAGGGAAGCTTTCGAGTTCCAGAACCTCACGGCCGCCGTAGAAGACATCGACCCCGCGTACCCATGGGAAGGTGGTGATGTCGGCGATGGTATATTCATCGCCCATGATCCAGTCGCGTCCCTGCAGGCGAGCTTCGAGAACGCTGAGAAGCCGCTTTGCCTCGTCACGGTAGCGCTCGACCGGATAGGAGTTGTTGGCGACCTTGTCCGCGGCAAATTTGAAGAAGTGGCCGAACTGACCGAACATGGGGCCGACGCCGGCCATCTGGAAGAAGACCCATTCCAGCGTCTCGTAGCGGGCTGCCGCATCGCTTGGGATGAGCTTGCCGGTCTTTTCCGCGAGGTAGACCAGGATCGCGCCGGATTCGAACAGGCCGAGCGGCTTGCCGTCCGGGCCATTGGGATCGATGATCGCCGGGATGCGGCCGTTTGGATTGAGCGACAGGAATTCCGGCGACTTCTGGTCATTGGTGCCGAAGGAAATCAGATGCGGCTCATAAGGCAGATCCAGTTCCTCGAGGGCGATGGAAACCTTGACGCCATTCGGTGTCGGCAGAGAGTAAAGCTGGATGATATCCGGATTGCTGGCGGGCCAGCGCTTCGTGATCGGAAATGACGAGAGATCAGCCATGGGATCCTGCTCCTTAAGATTATGATTTGGCGTTGAATTGGCGCCAACATAGCCGATACTGCACATATGGAAAGAGGCTGCGAGCCGCCATTGTTCAATGATTGTGAACTAATTGTCCGCAGTTGTTTATCTTTCCAGCCTCCAAAAAATCAAGGATATCTGTCGCCAGAAATTGTCGCCACCGAACCAAAACGACTTCACTGGAGACTGTCATGTCCAATACCAACAACGTCATCATTCTCGTGGCGCGCATCCTGCTCGCCTTCATGTTCATCTTCGCCGGCTTCGGCAAGCTGACCGATCCGGCAGGCACCGCAGGCATGATCGCTGGCGCCGGAATGCCTTACGCAACCCTCCTCACCTATCTTGCCGGCGCGTTTGAATTCGTCACCGGCGTCTGCGTGCTGATCGGCTTCCAGATCCGCATCGTCGGCTGGCTGCTCGCCGCCTTCTGTGTCTTCACCGGCATCGTCTTCCATCTGGGAACGGTCAATGTTCCGGACTTCCCGGCAGCCGCCAACGGCTGGATCAACGGCCTGAACTTCGTGAACTTCCTGAAGAACATCACGCTGGCCGGCGCCTACATTATGCTCGCCACCAACGGCGCAGGCGTCTACTCGCTCGACGCACGCCGCGGTGCCTACGCAACCGCCTGATTGCAGCATACTTCCCAAGACAAAAAGCCCGCCTGGATGTTCCAGGCGGGCTTTTTTGGCATGATAGAAGCCAGGAAATCAGAGCGCGCCGCGCACCGCTGCGATGATGCGCTGAACCATCGGGTCACCCTCATGGCTCTCCTTGCGGGCGCGCACGAGGCAGGCTTCCGAGCGCAGGATGATGCCATCCGACAGGATCTTCAGGTGATTGGCCCGCAAGGTCGAACCCGTCGAGGTAATGTCGACGATGATATCGGCGGAGCCGGCGGCCGGCGCGCCCTCCGTTGCACCGAGGCTTTCGACGATGCGGTAGAGCTGAATTCCGTGCTGGCTGGAGAAGAACTGCTGCGTCAGCCGCCAGTATTTCGTTGCGACCGTCAGCCTGTGGCCATGACGGGCACGGAAATCGGCGGCAACGTCGCCGAGGTCGGCCATGGTGTCGACATCGAGCCAGATTTCCGGCACGGCAACGACGACATCGGCGTGGCCGAAACCAAGCCTTGCGCAGAATTCGACGCGGCGATCGGCTTCCGCCATGCCCTCACGAACGAGATCCTCGCCGGTGATACCGAAATCGACGCTGCCATTGCCGATCTCGCGGGAGATTTCCGAGGCCGACAGGAAGGCGATTTCAACACCATCCCAGCCCTCGACACGACCGCGATAGGAGCGGTCGTTGCCGACAGCGACGATGGGCATGCCGGCACGCTCGAAAACGGCCGAGCAATCGTCCTTCATCCGGCCCTTGGAGGGTAGCGCAATGGTGATGGTCATCAGGCGGCCCTCGCATTTTCGATCCGATCGAGCCAAAGCGCAAAACCGACGGCCGGGATATGGTCCTTGGCGCCGAGCAATGTCATCAGCCGGTCGAAACGGCCGCCGCCGGCAAGCACCGCGCTCGATCCCTGCACCGTCACCTCGAAGACGAGGCCAGTATAGTAATCGAGGGGGCGGCCGAAGGCGGCGCGATAATCTATCTTCGCGGCGTCGACGCCAGCCTTGACCAAGGCTGCGACACGGGCATCGAAGCTTTCCAATGCCTTGCCCAGCTTCAGGCCTGCCGCATCGGCGAAGCCGGCGAGCGCGGCTGATGCATCCGCCAGCGGCACACTCAAGGACAGGAATTCCTCCAATACGAGGAATGCCGCGTCATCGAGCCGGGTTTCCGACAGCACCAGCTTCTCGCGGAGACGGCGGGCGATTTCCTGCGGCGAGCGGCTGGCATTGGTGGAATAGCCGGTTGCCTGCATGGTCGCGTCGATATGCCTGATCAGCCCCTGCTCATCGCCACGATTGAGAAAATCGAGCACATGGGAATCAAGCCCCGTGACCGGCTGCGGGCTCGCGAGCCGCGCCAGCAGGGCTTCGAGCTGCATCATGTTGCCGAAGGCGTGGATCAACCGCTTCTGCCAGCCCGACGGCAGGCCGAGCGCCTGTACCACGGCCTCGAACACAGCCTGATCGCCAAGCGTGACCGAGAGCGGCTTGCCGGGGACCAAACGGTTCAGAATGCCGATGGCATCGCCAATGGCGCGGGCGTCGGCGCGGGCCGTGTCGCCATCGCCCAGATCCTCGATCCCGGCCTGATAGAACTCATGACCGCCTTCGCGACGCTGGCGGAAGATCTCGCCGAGATAGGAATAGCGCTTCGGCGTGCCGGTAGCGGTTTCGATATGGCGTATGCAGACTGGGATGGTGAATTCCGGACGCAGGCAAAGGCTAGCGCCGGTCTCGCTCTCGGTCATGAAGATGCGCCGGCGAAGATCTTCGCCGGCCATGTCGAGAAAGGGCTCGGCCGGCTGGATGATGGGTGTATCCACCCTCTCCGTCCCGCGGAGGGCAAACTCATCCAGCAGATCGGCGGCGAAATCCGGGAGGTTGATCAGGGGCATCAGCCCGCCCTCTTCCGGTCTTCCGCCTGTGCCGCCAGCATTGCCTGAACCTTCGCGATCAGCTCGGATTCCGGCACGGTTTCCTGCGCCACACGCGCCTCACGCCAGCTGGCATTGTCCTCGATCTCGCCGGAGAGGCGCTTGCCCTCGATCAGATCCTTGATCTGGACGACGCCTTGGGCGCGCTCGTCGCCACCCTGGATGATGGCAATCGGGCAGCCGCGACGGTCAGCATATTTCAGCTGGTTGCCGAACTTCTTCCAGTTGCCCTGGAACATCTCGGCGCGAATGCCCGCTGCGCGCAGCTGCTGCGTGAAGCGCTGGTAGCGCCCCATGGCGTCGACATCGCCATCCATGACAGTGACGAGGACGGGCTCGATCACTTCTTCCGTGCCGAGCTTGCCAAGGTTCTTCAGCGCGGTCATCAGGCGCGACACGCCGATGGAGAAGCCGGTGGCCGGCACCGGCTGCCCCATGAAGCGCGAGACGAGCCCGTCATAACGGCCGCCGCCGCCGACCGAACCGAAGACGACCTTTTCGCCCTTCTCGTTGGTGACGTCGAACAGCAGCTCGGCTTCGTAGACCGGGCCGGTATAATATTCGAGGCCGCGTACGACGGACGGGTCGATCTTGATGCGATCGGCCTGATAGCCGGCGCTGGTCACCAGGCTGCCGATGAAATTCAGCTCCTCGACGCCTTCGCCGCCGTTGGACGTGCCGGCAACAAGCTCGGCAAGCTGAGCAGCACTTTCGGCGTAGTTCTTGATGCCGACGAAGAAGAGTACCTTCTCGATCTGATCGGCGTTGAGGCCGGCACCCTTGGTGAAGTCGCCGGACTCGTCCTTGCGGCCGGGACCAAGCAGCAGCGCCACGCCCTCGGGGCCGAACTTGTCGAGCTTGTCGATGGCGCGCAGCACGTTCAGCCGCTGGGCGGCCTTGTCATCACCGCCGAGGCCGATGGCTTCCAGCACGCCGTCGAGAACCTTGCGGTTGTTGACGCGGATCACATAGTCGCCGCGCTTGATGCCAAGCGCTTCGAGCGTGTCGGCCATCATCATGCACATCTCGGCATCCGCCTGCACGCCCGGCGCGCCGACGGTATCGGCATCGAACTGCATGAACTGGCGGAAGCGGCCCGGGCCTGGCTTCTCGTTGCGGAAGACATAGCCGGCGCGATAGGTGCGGTAGGGAAGCTGGATCTCGTTGAAATTCTCGGCGACATGACGGGCAAGCGGCGCCGTCAGGTCGTAACGCAGCGACATCCACTGCTCGTCATCATCCTGAAGCGAGAACACACCTTCGTTCGGCCGGTCGCTATCGGGCAGGAACTTGCCGAGCGCATCGGTATATTCGAACAGCGGCGTTTCGACAGGATCGAAACCATAATGCTCGTAAACCGCCCGGATCTTGGAGGTCATTTCGTTGACGGCGCGAATGTCGCTGGCCGAACGATCGACAAAGCCACGCGGCAGGCGGGCCTTGAGCTTCTGCGGTTTCTTCTGTTTGTCGCTCATATCTAAGGTAATCCGGTACGGGAACAGTGGCGGTTAACTAGCGGATTGGGCTGAATGCGGCAAGGATTGTTATATGTTAGCGCCGTACAAACGGGCAAAAAACCAGAGAAGGCGACATAGATACCATGCCACATGCGATCGTCCTGAAATGCGCCCACGATAGCGCAGCCCCGGTTTTGGATCTCTGGCGGGAGGCGAGCCGCTTCGAAGCCGCTCCATCGATGGAGGCGCTGAACTACGCACCGCATCTGACGCTTGCCGTTTACGCGGATATCGCTCCCTCCTCATTGTTTGCGGCAGCCGAGAAAGTCTTCGGCGAGATGCGGTCCTTTCAGGTCGAATTTTCGGGTATCGGCCATTTTCCAAACGAGATGCTGGTGCTTTGGGCGCGCCCGGCAGACGATCGGATCCTGAAGAACATACATGCCGCCATTCACGGCGAGATCGACCCCGTACTCTGCCATGAGCACTCCCGCCCGGATCGTTGGGTGCCGCATTGCACCATAGCGATGAAGATCCCCTCCAGCTCGGCTGCCGCGGCGCTGAAATGGGTCGCGGCAACGCCAGCCCGATTTACCCTCACCTTTGACGTTGTGGATTGCATCAGCTTTCCGCCCGTCGAAATCCTGAGAGAAGTCAAACTGCTGCCTTGATCGCCACTCAATGTCGTAGCGATGCAATTTGCGCTTGCCTTCGCGGTTGGCGCAGCTAGGTTCTTGTTCATGCGCTTGCTTGCGACCCTGATGATGTTGATTGCCTGGCTGTTCTACGGTGCCATGCCGGCGCTGGCGAACTGTCCTATCTGCGATCCCGTCACGGTTATGCCCGCGGCATCGACCATCAGCATCCACGGAAGCATGGCGGATATGCCTGGTATGGCTGCCCATGGCGGGATGATGCAACATCAGGACAAGAAGCCGGAAAATCCCTGCGCCGGCGGCATGGGCCACGTCGCATCCTGTGCAGCCTGTCTTGCTTTGACACCAACGCTTGCAGTCTCCGGCGGCCAGCATGGCTTCTCCTATCCGGCACCAGCGCTCAGCAAGCGTCTCGCCGACTCCCGGCCGCAGCCGACGCCGCCGCCTCCCCGGTTCGCCTGACGATCCTCTGTATTCATTCAACGAGCGGCCATCCGCTCAAATCCAGATACCGTCCAGAAACGGAGAGAATACCTATGTCTATTTCAAAATCGCTCGTGCTTGCCGGTGCATTCGCCTTCGCCCTTAGCCTTCCTGCATTCGCCGACGACATGTCGGGCATGGATATGAGCAAGCCCATGGGCGACCAGGGCGCCTCAAGCAAGGCCTACAACGATGCCATGGGCAAGATGCACAAGGACATGATGATTACCTATAGCGGCGATGCCGATGCGGATTTCGTCCGCGGTATGATCCCGCATCATCAGGGCGCGATCGACATGGCGAAGATCGAGCTGAAATACGGGAAGGACCCGGAACTGCGCAAGCTGGCGGAAGCCGTCGTCACCGCGCAGGAAGCCGAAATCAAGGAAATGAAGGCCTGGCTGAAGAAGCACGGCAAGTAATTCATCGACGACGGCAGGTGGCACGCAAGTGCCGCCTGCTTCTTGCGGCTCAATCCATGATTCCAGGCAGCCGAGCGGCCAGCAGATCGATGATGACGCGCATCTTCAGCGGAAGATGCGGCGTCTGTGGCCAGATGGCATAGATGTTGACGGGCCGGCTGGAGACGTTCAGCACCTGCGCCAGCCTGCCGGCATACACATGGTCCCGCACCAGCCAGCAGGGTAGCCAGGTAATCCCCATACCGGCGACAGCCGCATCCGCAATGACCTCCAGATCGTCAAAGCGCAGCCGCGTTTCCGGCAGGTAGTCAACGGCGGTGCCATCACCCTGCAGGAAGGTCCATCGCTTTGTCTCGCCGGATCGTGCGTAAACGACCAGATCGTGGCCATCGAGCTCCTCGATGGTCTGCGGCACTCCCCTTGCAGCCAGATAATCCGGCGATGCGCACAACGTCATGCGATGAAAGGCGATCTTGCGCGCAAGGAGACCGGCTTCGTCGCGCAGAACGCCATTGCGAATGGCGAGATCGAAGCCTTCATCGAAGAGATCGACCACGCGATCGCTGAAGGATAGGTCGAGCTCCAGCTGGGGATGCATGCGAGCAAGCTCGAGCAGCAGCGGCGCCAGACAGCGACGGCCGAAAAGCACGGGCATCGAAATGCGCAGGCGGCCGGTGACCTCACGCTTGCCTGATTCCAGCATGGCCTCGCCCGATTGTATCTCGTCCAGAGCGCGACGGCAGCGCTCGTAGAAGGCCTGCCCTTCATCGGTCAGGCTCTGCATCCGCGTTGTGCGATGGAACAGACGCGTGTTCAGACGCCGCTCCAGCTTCGCAATGGTCTTGCCGATCGCAGAGCGCGACAGATTCATGCGCGCCGCCGCCGCCGAAAAGCCGCCGGCCTCGACCGCCTCCACAAATTCCGGAATGCCGTTCAGCATGTCATTCATGACCATTGCTTCCTTCAGGGAACCATTTAGCGGAAATAATATCGCCACTGGCGACATGCAAGCAACGATATGCTGCGCTCATTCCTTCCAATCCCTCTCAGGAGATCATGATGACGAAGAGCATGAAGCGCTGGACCCTCGATACGATCGCCGTCGGCGCCCCCTTGAACCTTACGGAAACGGCGGTTCCCACACCTGCGCGCGGCGAAGTACTCGTGCGGGTGAAGGCCGTTTCGCTGAACTATCGCGACAAGCTCGTGCGCGAGACAGGCATGGGCCTGCCGATCCAGTTTCCGTTCGTACCGGCATCCGACATGGCCGGCGTGGTCGAGGCGATCGGAGACGATGTCACCCGATTCTCGACCGGTGATCGCGTCATCTCGACCTTCCATCCCGGCTGGATCGACGGCAAGCCGCTCGGCGATGCCCGCAATCCTCCCTACAAGACGTTTGGTGGTTTCTATGCCGGGGTGCTCGCCGAATATATCTCGGTGCCCCAGGATTGGCTCGCATCGGCGCCGACAAGCCTCGATTACGCCGAGGCGAGCACGCTTCCGTGTGCCGGCCTGACGGCTTGGTTTGCGCTGGTGGAACGCGGCAAGATCAATCCCGGCGATCGCGTCCTGGTGCAGGGAACCGGTGGCGTGGCGCTGTTTAGCCTGCAGATCGCCGCCGCTCAGGGCGCTGAGGTCTTCGTAACCTCCTCGGGCTCGGAGAAGCTCGCTCGGGCAAAGGCGCTCGGAGCGCATCACGGCATCAACCGCAACACCAGCGACTGGGTGGAAGAGGTCTATCGCCTCACTAACGATGAGGGCATCGACCACATCATCGAAATCGCTGGCGGGCCAAATTTCGCGCAGTCGCTGAAGGCGGTCGCGCCGCATGGCCGGATTTCCGTCATTGGCGTGCTCGAGGGCTTCGATATCACCGGCCCGGTGGCTCCGCTGCTACTGAAATCTCCGGTCGTGCAGGGCATCGGCGTCGGCCATCGCCGCGCGCTCGAAGATTTCGTGCGTGCGGTCGACAGCATCGGCCTGAAGCCGGTCATCGACCACCGCTATACGCTTGATGAGGCTCCCGCAGCCTTCGACCATCTCGATCGCGGCCCGTTTGGCAAGATCGTCATCGAGCTATAATCGCCGCCGGGCCGCCACGAGACTTGGCGGCCCGGCTTACTCACGCTGTCAGGCCTTCGGTTCGAAAGGCTGCGGCACGCGCTGCGCGCCCTGGCGGGCAAGCATCCAACCGGGATATTCGGGTGCAAGCGCGCTGACGTCATCGAGTTTCGCCATATCGTCGGCATCGAGCTTCAGCTTGACGGCGGCGAGGTTCTGGTCGAGCTGATCGAGGCGCTTGGCACCGATGATGATGCTGGTCACGAAAGGCTTCGCCAGGATCCAGGCAAGCGCGACCGTGGCGACGTTGGAACCGTGCTTATCGGCCACTTCGCGCATGGCGGCAACGCAGGCCCAGGCGCGGTCCTTATCGACGGGCGGAAAGTCGAAATTCGCGCGTCGTCCTTCTCCATTGCCCGGAGCACCAGGACCGTACTTGCCCGAGAGCAGGCCTCCGGCAAGCGGCGACCAGACCATGAGGCCGAGCTTTTCGTCTGCCATCAGGGGCACGATTTCGCGCTCCAGATCGCGGCCGGCGATGGAGTAATAGGCCTGAACGGTTTCAAAACGGGCAAAGCCGCGGCGCTCGGAAATGCCGAGTGCCTTGGCGATACGCCACGCCTGCCAGTTGGAGACACCGACATAGCGAACCAGGCCGCGGGATACGAGATCATCCAATGCCCGGAGCGTCTCGTCGATGGGCGTGACTGAATCCGTGGCGTGGATCTGATAGAGGTCGATGTGATCGGTCTGCAAACGGTCGAGGCTGGCCTGCACGGAATCCATGATATGGCCGCGTGAGGCGCCGCGGTCGTTCGGCTTGTCGCCCATGACGCCATAGACCTTGGTGGCGATGACGACATCCTTGCGAGGCACGTTGAGGTTCTTCAGCGCCTGCCCGAGCAGCTTTTCCGAATTGCCGAAGGAGTAGACGTCTGCGGTGTCGATGAAATTGATGCCGGCGGAGAGCGAGTTTTCGACGATCTTGTCGGCCAGCGCCTGGTCGACATCCGCGATCGAACCCCAGCTGCTGTTGGGATTGGCTTCGCCGAAGGTCATTGTGCCCAGGCAAAGTTCGGAAACGAACAGGCCGGTATTGCCGAGTTGGTTGTAACGCATAGGAGAAATTCCCTTGTGGTCAGCCGGAAGACGCTTCCGGCCTGTGGACTCTTAATTCTCTTGGCTATGAATTGGCCTCGGCATTGCAGCCGCGATGGCGCTGCCCTGGAGAGGTCATAAGACAGTCGTCGATACCCGGCTCTGGCTCCGCGGCGATCGAGACAACAACGACATAATGCATCAAAATCCGATTTCAACGCGAGAGCTGCGGTCGATCACGATGCAGTTACCGTCACTTACTCTTGCTTCCCCGCGAGCGGAGGATAGACTCCTGTCCTTATCCTTATGCGGAACGCAAATACCATGTCGCAACGCCCCTTGACCACGATCGGCTTCGATGCCGACGATACGCTCTGGCAGAACGAACAATTCTACCGGCTCACCGAACTGCAATTCACCGATCTGCTCGCCGACCATGCCGATAGCGACCACATTTCGGCACGCTTGCTCGAAGCAGAGAAGCGCAACCTGCGCCACTACGGATTCGGCATCAAAGGTTTCACGCTTTCGATGGTCGAAACGGCCATCGAGATCACCGAAGGCGATGTGCCGGCGAGCGTCATCGCGCAGATCCTCGATATCGGCCGCGATCTTCTCGCGCATCCCGTCGAAACGCTGCCGCATGTGCGCCAGACGCTGGAGGCCCTGTCCGGCAACTATCTGCTTGTCCTGATCACGAAGGGCGACCTCTTCGATCAGGAACGCAAGCTTGCCCAGTCCGGCCTCGGCGACCTCTTCGATGCGATCGAAATCGTCTCCGACAAGAACGCCTCCACCTATCGCCGCATCTTCTCCAAGGTCGGCGACGGCCCGGAGCGGGCGATGATGATCGGCAACTCGCTGAAGTCTGATATCGTGCCGGCACTTGCGGCCGGCAGCTATGGCGTCTTCGTGCCGCACGAGCTTACCTGGGCCTTCGAGCATATTGAGGAGCCAACGGAAGCACCGCGCTTCCGCAAGATCGGCCATCTCGGGGAATTGTCCGAGATCATACAGGCGCTGTCCTGAGCCATGGAGCCGCTGTCATCGACAGCGCCGGGCGGACAACAACGGCGTGCTTCTCCTGAACCTGCTCTACTGCCCTTGCTTTGAGCGCGGCGGGAACAGCATCGGCCCCTGATCCTTCGGCTGGTCGGCGGGCGTCTGCTGCGCGGCCGGCGGATTGGGATCGATGAGGATTTCATAGGGAGCGCCGAGACCGCGGCGACGGGTGACACGCGAATAGTAAGGCTTGATCAGCCAGGTCGTGTCCTGGTTGACGGTCACATCGGCCGTGTCGCCGTCCTCATCCGTGCCGAAGAAGGATTCGTCGTCATTCGAAGACAGGTCGAAGATTGCCATGAAGGTATATTTGCTCTTCGAGCTGAAGGTGATCCGTACATGCTGGCCCTTCTTCAGCGGTAGCGTGTAGACCTTGCCCTTGCCGAACTTCGTCCATCCCGTCAATTTCTCCAGTACGGCCGGGAAGCCGAGCTTCTCGATCTTCTCACCGCGGTCGAGCTGCGGCAGCTGCTGCTGGGTGTCGCTTTGAGCCCAGGCGGCAGTACCGCCGAACAAAGCGAGCATCGTCAGGGACATACCGAGAAGCGTACCTCTCATGGCCGCACCAATTCGCAGCGCATCGCCTCGGTCTCTTTCCGGCAATAGCAACCTTCGATGTGATCGTTGACGAGGCCCATCGCCTGCATGAAGGCATAGACCGTGGTCGGGCCGACAAAGGTCCAGCCGCGCTTCTTCAGGTCCTTTGAAATCCGAACGGAGGCCGGCGTCGTCGGGTTGGCGCGAAGATGCGCAAGGTCGAAGACTGCGGGACGCTCCGCGGCACCCGGCTCGTGGCTCCAGAAATAGCGCGCCAGCGATCCGAATTCTGAACGCAGCTCGATGGCGCGATTGGCATTGTTGATGGTGGAGACGATCTTGCCGCGGTGGCGGATGATACCGGCATCGCCAACGCAACGCTCGATGTCAGCCTCATCGAACTTCGCAACCTTCTCGAAATCGAAGCCTGCGAAGGCTGCGCGGAAATTCTCGCGCTTGCGCAGGATCGTCAGCCAGGAGAGGCCGGACTGGAAGCCTTCCAGGCAGATCTTTTCGAAGAGCCTGATGTCGTTGACAACGGGGCGTCCCCATTCCTCGTCGTGATAGCGCTGATATTCCGGCAGGTTGCCGTGCCAGAAGCAACGATCCTTGCCGTCTTCGCCGGTGATGATGCCCGTTTCAGCCATTTTCGCGATTCGTCCCCTATTTCAGCGTGCGCTACCGGAAACCGGTATGCCAGTATCGGATAAAACCAGATCAATCAAACGCTTAAAATCATAGCGCATTTCAACGATCGCGCATTCCGATTCCAGATTTACCACTTGCAAACCATATTTCCAAACCAGCCGGTAACCCTGATAAAGCTTTATCGGCTTCTCGGCATTTTGATGAACAGATGTTTACCATTCGCTCGCGCGCAAGTGGCACCATGGCTCCGACCGGGTGCTGATGCGCCCATCCTCGGCCCATATGTAGAGAGTTTGTCCGATGATGAAACATGCCGTTCTGTGCGCCGCCGGCGCTCTGAGCCTGCTTGCCTCTTCCGCCCTTGCAAGTGATCGTTATCAGTCGCGCCCGCCCGTTATCGTCAGCCCCGATCTGACAGCGCCCTGGGTGACGCAGCTCGGCGGCGGCAACGTGCAGCCGGTCGTCTATCCCGTTCGCCCCGGCACGCGACGCGTCGCCGATCCCCGCATGGAACAGCAGGGCAATCCGCAGGTGCGGCAGGTGGTGCAGCCCCGTGGCCTGTTCTCGCGCCCGGTCGTACAGCAGGTCGCCATGGCCCGTCCGCAATATCCGGCCATCCGCGGCCAGATCGACCCGCAGTTCCTGCCGCAGATCGTCGACTACCAGACCAAGGAAAAGCCGGGCAGCATCGTCATCGACACCAATAATCGCTTCCTCTATCTCGTCATGGAAGGCGGCAAGGCACGCCGCTATGGCGTCGGCGTCGGCAAGCCCGGCTTCGAATGGGCCGGCGCCCACACCGTTACCCGCAAGCAGGAATGGCCGGATTGGACGCCGCCGTCCGAAATGGTCGCGCGAGAAGCCGCAAAAGGACATTACCTGCCGGCCCGCATGGACGGCGGGGAAGCCAACCCGCTCGGCGCGCGCGCCATGTATCTCGGCTCCACCCTCTATCGCATCCATGGCACCAATGCGCCCTGGACCATCGGCAGCGCTGTTTCTTCCGGCTGTATCCGCCTGCGTAACGAAGATGTTACCGATCTCTACAACCGGGTGAAGGTCGGAACACGAGTCGTCGTCATGTAGTCAACGAGGCGCGAAGGAAAAGCGTGGCGAGCACGGTCGATAGAGGCCTGGATATTCGCCACGCCGATCCAGCTTCCCTCGATAATATTGGCGCGACTATTTCTCGCCCGGTGATAGAAGAAACCTCCGGCTTCCCGAACGAGTCTTTGCATCGAACATTTTGATCTTGATCCCCCCGCGGGTTCCGGTAATTTCTTGCCGAAATTAGCGAGGGGAATGACATATGAAAACAGGACTATCCGTCGTGGCGGCCGGCGCCGTTGCGGCGCTTCTTCTTGCGGCGTCGAATGCCGCAGCCTTCACCGCTTCTGCTCCCAGCGTCGCACCGGCCAACCGCAGCGATGTCATCCGGGTTGCCGTGCAGCCCCAGGGCCAGGTCAAGCCTCAGTTCCAGCGGCGGCTGGTCCGGTTGTCGACCAACGAAGCGCCGGGCACCATCATCATCGACACCAACAACAAGTACCTCTATCTGGTCGAAGGCAACAACCGGGCGAGACGCTACGGCATCGGCGTCGGTCGAGAAGGCTTCGGATGGTCCGGCGTGGTCAAGGTCGGCCGCAAGGCTGAATGGCCGGGCTGGACGCCGCCGCCGGAAATGCGCATCCGCGAGGCCAAGAAGGGCCACAAGCTGCCGGCCTATCAGGAAGGCGGCGAGGACAATCCGCTCGGTGCGCGCGCCATGTACCTCTATCGCAACGGTAACGATACGGCCTTCCGCATCCACGGCACCAATCAGCCCTGGAGCATCGGCCTGAACATGTCTTCCGGCTGCATCCGCATGATGAACAAGGATGTGACGGACCTTTACGATCGTGTTCCGATCGGCACGAAGGTCATCGTCGTCGGCCCCGGCAACAAGCAGGGCGAAGTCAGCTATCAGGATCGCGGCGTCGACGTCCTGAGAACCATGTTCGGCGGCTGATCGGCCGGTCGATCTGACGCGACCTCTAAAGTTCCGCCATGAAGAGCGCCCCGGGGTGAGTCGGCAATCGCCGCCACCGGGGCGCTTCCATGTGAATATCGCTCATGTCTTGTCGCCTGTAAGAAACATACTGTTGCGCCGCCGCTACAGCTGCAAGCCAATAGGGCTGCCCCACCGGCAAGATCCATTTACATTCAGTTTCATGTCAGTTCTTCTTCCTATGCGGTCTCTAGTCACTAGTGACTGTAATGGAAGTGTAATAGTAGCGTGCTTGGATATGTAACACTTCCGCCATCCGGGGATTCTTCATGCACCGTGCATTTCGCATCAAGCAATCGGCCATGACCGCAGTTGCGATTTCGGCATTTCTCTTCGCTGCCGGCTCAGCTTCGGCGGAAATGCAGTTCTCGGCCTATGGCGGCTTTCAGGGCGCGACCGGCAGCAACGTGACGACATCCGATGGGGCGGATTTCGACCCCAACTGGTCCGGCAAATCCTTCAAGATGCCGCCCTATTTCGGCTTCCGCGGTATCTGGTGGCTCGATCAATTCGACAAGCCGAACTGGGGTGTCTCGCTCGATTACAGCCATGCCAAGGTCTATGGTGACCTCGGCAATACACCAGGCTGGTCGCATTTCGAATTCACCGATGGCCTGAACATGCTGACGCTGAACGCGCTTTATCGCTTTCAGGATTCGAGCCGCAACTGGACGCCCTATGTCGGCCTCGGCGCCGGCATCAACGTGCCACATGTTGAAGTCACCCGCGCCTCTGGCACGACCTTCGACTATCAGTTCGGCGGCGCATCGCTGCAGGCCCAGGCCGGCGTCAGCTATCAGTTCGCCCAGCACTGGTCGACCTTCGTCGAATACAAGGGCAACTACAACTTCATAAACGATGTCTCGATTGACAGTGGCGATACGCTGAAAACCCGTGTTTTCACGCACGCCATCAACTTCGGCGTATCGTTCAACTTCTAAAACCACATCGCTTGAGGCTTGATCGGTCCCCCGGACCATTTCTGGCTTGGGGGATTATGTGCTATTTAATAGCCCATGAGCCTTTCCTATTATCGGTGCGACTGGATCCACCCCGCGAGCGACGAACCTGTCGTCGTGTTTTATGAGGTCGATGCCTCAGGCGATGTACCGCGACTTATCGACGTGTTTGCCGACGGCCGACGACAATGCATGGCGGTTGTGGATTTCGCCCTGTTGGGGCGTGACAGGCGGCGCCTTACCAGTCTGGTGGAAGGTTCATTCTACGATGGCATAGCAGGCCTCGTCGACGGCCTCTTCTTCGAAGAAGGCCAGGAACGCATCAGCATGACGCGCATCGTCGCCGACAAATTCGAGATCGAATGGCAGGCTCATCGTGCTGCGGCTGGAGAAGAGCCGCATTGACGCGGCTCATTGCGGTATCGAAAGCCGCTCAGACGGCAGCTGGCTGCAATTCTTTCAGCTTGCTCGGTATTTCGCCACCATAGGCCCAGTCCAGCAATTCTACCGTATGCAGGATGGGGATACCCGTTCCCGTGGCAATCTGCGTGATGCAGCCAATATTGCCCGTCGCGATGACATCGGCTTTCGTCGCCTCGATGTTCCTTACCTTGCGAGCCTTCAACTCGGCCGAAATCTCCGGCTGCATGATGTTGTAGGTCCCGGCCGAGCCGCAGCAAAGATGCCCTTCCGCCGGGTCACGCACCGTAAAGCCGGCTGATTTGAGCAGAAGCTTCGGCACCATGGTGATCTTCTGTCCGTGCTGCATGGAACAGGCGGAATGATAGGCGACGGTGATACCCCGCGGCATATGCGAGGGCAGATCGAGGCTGGAAAGATACTCGGTAATATCCTTGGCAAGTGCCGAAACCCTCGCCGCCCTTTCGGCATAAGCCGGATCAAGACGGAGCATGTGTCCGTAATCCTTGATCGTCGTACCACAGCCCGATGCGGTGATGATGATCGCATCGAGCCCGCCCGTTTCGATCTCACGCGTCCACACATCGATATTGGCGCGGGCGGCGGCAAGCGCCTGCTCTTCGCGCCCCATATGGTGCACCAGCGAGCCGCAGCAGACTTCGCCCTCCGGCGCCACGACCTCGATGCCGAGGCGGGTCAGCAGGCGGATGGTCGCTTCGTTGATACCCGGGTCGAGTACCGGCTGTGCGCATCCGGTCAGGATCGCCACACGACCACGTCGCTCAGCCTGCGGCTCATGTCGGCCGGGCCTCGCAAATGGAGACGGCGCCGGCACGCTGCGTGGAGCAAGGTCAAGCATGGCGGCAAAGGCCTTAAGCGCGGGAATACGCTTCAACAGACCCTTGAACGGCCGGCCGAGGCGGGCGAGCTGCAGCGCCAGTCGGAAGCGGCCGGGATAAGGCAGGACAGCGGCCAGCACATTGCGCGTGATCCTGTCCATCAGAGGACGCTTGTAGGTATTCTCGATATGGGCGCGGGCGTGGTCGATCAGATGCATGTAATCGACACCCGACGGACAGGTCGTCGTGCAGGCAAGGCAGGAAAGACAGCGGTCTATATGGGTCGTCACCTCGGCATCGGCTGGCCTGCCGTTTTCCAGCATGTCCTTGATGAGATAGATGCGGCCGCGCGGGCTATCGAGCTCGTTGCCGAGTGTTACATAGGTCGGACAGGTGGCGGTGCAGAAGCCGCAATGCACGCATTTGCGCAGGATGGCCTCGGACTCAGCCACATGCGGGTCGGCAAGCTGTTCGGGAGTGAAATTGGTTTGCATCGAACAGAGCCCCCGTCACGCCATCTTGCCCGGGTTGAAAATCCCGGCCGGATCGAACTTTTCCTTCACGCGCGCCGAAAGCAACGCCACGGCCTCGGGCTGCGGCTGGAATGCCGGTGTCATCGCGCGATAGGCCGGCGTGGCGCGTAGCAGCGTCGCATGTCCGCCACCCAAGGCGTGGATATAGCGGCGCAGGACATCACCCTCCGGCTCGGCTTCCATTCGCATCCAGACGAGGCCGCCCTGCCAATCATAATAGGCGTCCACCCCCGCCTCGAGACGGAGTGCGGCGACGAGCTGGTGACCCGTGCCCGGCGCAACCGACACGCGCCAGATCGGGCGCATCGTGCCGTCGCAATAGGGCTTCACGTCGCGGATTTCACGCCATAGCCGGCGGCTGTCATCTTCGCCAAGGCGTGCCACCGAACCAAGGCGGCTCATGGCGGCGGTCAATTTCTCCGCCCGCGCCGAGACGGAGCCGGCAAGCCCTTCAATGCGCAATACCGTAGCTTCCCCGCTCGGCAGCTTTCCGTCGAGAAAGGACCAGCCGACGGTAAGCGGCAGATGGGCTGCTCCCGATACCTCCAGCGGTAATGCCATTGCAGCGGCCATCGTCCGCGCTGCCTCGGCATCATTAAGGCCGGTAACGATGATCGTCTCTTCGGTCTTCGGCCGTGGCTGCACGCGGAAGGTCACCTCCGTCAACAGGCCGAGCGTTCCATGCGAGCCGGCCATCAGCTTGACGAGGTCGAGGCCAGTGACGTTCTTCATCACCCGCCCGCCGGCCTTGGCGATTTCACCCCTGCCGTTGACGAAGCGGACGCCAAGCAGGCTGTCGCGCGCAGCCCCGCTGACGAAACGGCGCGGGCCGGAAATATTGGCCGCGAAAACTCCGCCGATCGTCGGCTCACCTTCCGTCGCCATCAGCGCACGATGATCCATGGGTTCGAACGTCATCATCTGGCCGCCTTCGGCCAGCGCCGCCTCGATCTCGGCAACCGGCGTGCCCGCACGCGCTGTTATCACCATCTCACCCGGATTATAGGCAACGATGCCGGCAAGGCTCTGGGATGACAGCACTGCCTCGGCAGCAACCGCATTGCCGAAGCCCGATCGCGTGTTGCCGCCAACAACGGCAAGGGCCGCGCCGCGTGCTGCGTGATCGCTGATGATGGAGGCTGCTTCCGCCTCGGTTGTGGGATGGAACTCGTTCATGCGGCGTCGCGCCCGTCCAGCGGAAACACCTTGGAAGGATTGAGAATCCAGCCGGGATCGAAGGCCGCCCGTACCGCCATCATCTGGTCGAGATCGACCTTGTCATACTGGTGCCGCATCAGGTCGCGTTTCTCGATGCCGACCCCATGCTCACCCGTGAGACATCCGCCGGCATCGACGCAGAGCCGGAGGATGTCGTTGCCGGCGGCTTCCGCCCTGGCAGCATCCTCGGGATCGTTGGCATTGAAGAGGATGAGCGGGTGCATATTGCCGTCACCAGCATGGAAGACATTGGCAACACGCAGACCGTAGCCATCGATGATCTCCGCTGTCTTCTTCAGCACAAAGGACAGCTGGCTAAGGGGAACCGTGCCATCCATGCAGATATAATCGGCGATGCGGCCGGTGGCGCCGAAGGCGGACTTCCGGCCCTTCCAGATCAAGGCCGCTTCCGTTGCCGACTGGCACTCCCGCACCGTCTTGACGCTATGGGTGCGGGCAATAGTGACGATGCTTTTCAGCATGTCGTCCATTTCAGCTTCGGAGCCCTCAACCTCGACGATCAGCAGGGCACCGACATCAAGCGGATAACCCGCTTTTGCAAAGGCCTCGCAAATCTCGATCGCCGGCTTGTCCATGAATTCGATGGCGACCGGAACGATACCGGCCGCGATGACATCGGCAACGCAGGCGCCCGCTTCTTCCGAACTGTCGAAACCGAACAGCACCGGCCGGGCGCCTTCCGGCTTGGCGATCAACCGCACCGTCGCCTCGGTGACGATACCGAGCTGGCCTTCCGAACCGCAGACGAGGCCGAGCAGATCGTATCCCGCCGCATCCAGCGCCTTGCCGCCGAGATCGATGACAGTGCCGTCGGTCAGGACGAGCTTCACGCCGAGCAGATTGTTTGTCGTGACGCCATATTTCAGACAGTGCGCGCCGCCGGAATTCATGCCGATATTGCCGCCGATGGTGCAGGCGAGCTGCGAGCTTGGATCCGGTGCGTAGAAGAAGCCATCGGCCGAGACGTTTTCGGAAACATTCAGGTTCGTCACCCCCGCCTGCACCGTTGCTGTGCGATTGGCATAATCGATGTCGAGGATGCGGTTCATCTTGGAGAGACCGAGAACAACAGCATCTTCCTGGGGGATCGCGCCGCCCGAAAGTGAGGTGCCGGCGCCCCGCGGCACGACGGGAATGCCGTAGCGATGGCAATACTTCATGACAGCCGCCACTTCGGCGGTCGAACGCGGCAATGCGACCGCAAGCGGCACGCGCCGATAGGACACGAAGGCATCGGTTTCGAACGGAACGAGTTCTCGCGCCTCATGAATCAGACATTCCGGCGCAAGAAGATCGGAGAGATCGGCGACAATCGTGCTGCGACGGGCAAGAACATCCGCGCGCGGCTCCAGAAATGAAATAGCCTCGGCCATGCCGTCCTCCTCCTGCGTCCGATTTGGGGCGTCGGCTCCTTTTAACGCATTACAGGCTTAGCGCTTTCCCAAATTTGGCGCAAATGATAAGCATTTATTCCAAAACAGGAAATAATCGTGCATGACCAATCTTGGGGACCTTGAAATCTTCGCCAGCGTCGTCGCCACAGGCAGCATGTCGCTGGCCGGTCGCGCGCTCGGTTTTTCTCCCGCCGTCATTTCAAAACGCATCAAGCGCCTTGAAGACAGGCTCGGCACGCGACTTCTGCAACGCACGACGCGGCAGATTTCGCTCACCGAGGCCGGCCAGGGCTTCTACGACCGGGTGCTTGCCATTCTGGCGGGACTGGAAGAGGCGGAAGCCTATATCGCCGGCCGCTCGGCGCAGATGCAGGGTACGCTGAAAATCTCCGCGCCCACCTCCTTCGGTCGGCTACACATCGCCCCGCATCTGAAATCCTTCATGCAGGCGCATCCGGACCTGGCGATCAATCTGGTGCTGAGCGACGAATTCGTCGATATCGTCGGCGGTGGCTTCGACATCGCCATCCGTATCGCCGAACTGACCGATTCGAGCCTCGTCGCCCGCAGGCTTGCGCCCGTACGCCGCGTGCTCTGCGCCGCGCCCTCCTATGTCGAGACGCACGGCATGCCCTCGGATATCGAGGATCTGCGCCGGCACATCTGCCTGCCGGCGCACAATCACGATCCCTGGCGGCTGGATGGCCCGCATGGAGGCCTGACCTTCCGGCCGGAGGGCAAGCTCATTACCAATTCCAGCGAAGTCATCCGCGAAGCCGTGATCGCCGGTTTCGGCATTGCGCTGCGTTCCACCTGGGACGTCGGCCCCGAGTTGCGCGACGGCCGCCTCGTCCAGGTGTTGCCAGCCTATGAGGGATCGCACAATGTCACGCTTTCGGCCGTTTATCCGACGAGACAGTTCCTGCCGGCAAAGGTCCGCGTCTTCATCGATTTCCTGACGGAACTCTACGGTCCCGTGCCCTATTGGGAACGATAGGCGGCGGCTGGGACCAAGGGGTTATGGCGCAAGAAACGAACTCCGGAGACCGCCGCACACTTTGAATGGATCTCGTGATAGGCTGAGGCAGTCTTATGTGCTAGTCATCGTGATCCTTGGCAATGCTCTACCGTCGATCCCTACCGTCCCAACTCAAGGTGACTTCATGGGCATGCTCGCGCTCCCACCGCTGATCATCTGCCTTGTGATCTCGGCGTTGATGGTGCAGTCGCGGTTGGGCTTTCGGCTGCTGCTTCCTGCCTTGCTGTTCGGGTCGCTTTGCGGCTGCAGTGACCCACAGCCGCCTGCAACGCAGCTGCAGCCCTTGCCAGGCATGACCCGGCTGCGGGAAGACCTCGGTTGTGGTCCCGCGATCGATTTGGCCGCACTCGATCTCATCGCAGTCCTGAAACCGGCGTTCAAGCATGTCAACATCGAGCGGCTCAAAGTCCCAGAGACGATCGATTGGGAAACGCTTGCCGCACGATACCGCGAACAATTGCCGGCGGATTGGCAAGCCTCGCCCTATCCGAAGGACCATGCCCTTTATCAGCTCGCGTCATGGGGCAGCGGCGGCTGGTCGCCTCGCTATCTCGCACTCGCGCTCCTGAATGAAAATGGCTGTCCGGAAAAACTGCCGTTCAAGATTGCCTTGATCGCGGTTCCGGAAAAATGAGGCTCGGCTGCGCCAACACGAAATTCATGATAATCCCTGTGCCTGACTGGTGAAGACTAGAGTTGGCACAAAAACCGCTCCCCGATTGGTTCGTTCGATTGAGAGAATTGGATCATGATCAAGTCACGACGGTTAACCGCATTCGTCCTGCTCCCTTTCCTTGTCGGGGTGGTCGCTCCGTCAGCCTCGGCACAGACGACGTTCCCCAACAGCTTCAACAACATGGTCATGACCGGGCAGCTCATAGACCAGCAGCGGATGTTCGAACAAAGGGCCTGGCAAGGAAAGGCAGGCCGCACGGATTCGCAACATCGTCTCGGCCCCCAGGCGTCGGCCAACCCGGCAGATTTTCAGATTGGCAGCGATCCCGCCGTATCGAGCAGGGTGCACAATCTCGTCATCGGACAACTGGCCAAGAACAAAGGAAGGGCGGTTGCGGAGCAAGCCGATCATCTTTTTGGCAACGTCCGCACCACCTTTGCGAAGATGGTGCGTCCCTATGGTCTTCGCGACGATAACTTTGCCGACGTGATGGCCGCCTATATGGTCGTCATGTGGATGTCCGCAAATCAGCGAACAACGTTACCTCCCGTCGGCCAGGTGCAGGCGGTCCGCGATCAGATCGTTTCGACATGGAGGTCTCCACGGGAGGATGCCGCACAGCGTCAAACCAAGGCCGAAGTCGCAATGTATCAAATCTGCTCGGCCGTGGTCACGCGTGAGCAGGCGGTCACGCAGAACAAGCCTGAAATGTTGGCGACACTGGCGCAAGAGGTGAGGCAAAGCCTGTCACAACAAGGCATCGACATGAGCCGGCTCACTCTAACCGCAAACGGTTTCCAGCAGCGCTGACCAGCTTCGATGCCGTTTGAGGCGAAGATCCGAAGAACCAATCGCTGTTGCCCAGGCTGCTCAAGCTCCTCGCCCGCATTTGCTTGAGGCAACGACGGAATCAGCAGGATCCATCGGCCGATTGCTTGTCGCACCACTCGAAGGTCGTCTTCAGGTCCAGGGTGGAAAATATGGTGTGACCGCGCCATGGTTCATGGCCCATCGCCGGCTGTCCATTCAGCTCGCCTGACCACCAGGAGCCATTGTTTCTGCCCAGAAAGGCGGCAGCTTTACCCCCAAACGAAAATTGAAGATGGTGCTGGCCGTCCGGAGATGTGCGATCGCTGATATTGCAGGGTTTCACCCCCTGCTGATCGATTTGGCAAAAGCCCTTCCACGATGTCGGCTTGGCATCTTGCCCCATAGCGGGTCCCGCCAGAAGCAGCACGCTGCCTATCAACCCTATCGCACGATGGTACATGACTGTTCTCCAGGAGCAGGTTGGATCCGCTTTGACAAGATAGTGTCGTGCCTAGTTTGGAACAGTCAGTCGAGCTTGGATTTCGTGTGAACCTTGCACTCGGTCCACAAGGGACCGGGTGCTCTCTTGCGACGCTTGGCGTTCGGCTCCAGGGCGCGGCGTCGTGCGGGCGCTGCCGTCACGGATACTTCCGCGAACGCGTCGTCTTCCTGACCACTCTGGATCGACACTGCGCCGGCACACTCAGGGGCCATGTACCTAACGCGCCAGATCCAGGTAGGCGGAGGCGACCATGGCATCGATATCGGCGGGAACCGGGATGACACAGGCCTCCTTGCCGAGTTTGCCCTTGGCGACGCGCTCCAGGCAGCGAGCCTGCAGGGTGAAACCTAGATCCATGGATTCGACCGTATTGCCGAGCGGGCGCGGTCCGGCGAGATTGGCCATATGGCCGCTGCCGAGAATATGGAAGGCGCGGCCGTCATGCATGCGCACGGTTTCGATATGTTCGGCATCATACCGATCGATGCCGGCGACTTCGGGGTTATTGCGGAACCCTTCCACATCGATTTCCTGTGGGAAGTGACCGCCATTCATCAGGATCGCGCCGTGTTTGATCAGAGGTAGATCCGCGGCGGTAATGATATCCGGATAGCCGGTAACGGTTACCAGAATATCCGCGGAACGGATCGCCGCTTCGCGCAGCGGTGTCGTGAAGCCATCGAGATGCGCTTCGAGCGTGGTGACCGGATCGATGTCGACGACGCTGACCGCCGAAAAGGCGTTGCGGAAGCACGCAGCCGTTCCCTTGCCACAGGCGCCATAGCCGAAAACCGTCACGCGCTTGCCGTTGGTGGAGCGATTGGTAAAGCGCAGATAGCTCTCGAACATGCTCTGCCCGACGGCGTGGCGGTTTTCGGCGAACTGCTTGATCGGGCTGTCATTGATGACGAGGATCGGCATGTTGAGCTTGTCGCGCATCGGCATCAGCCGGGTGCGGCCGGAGGTGGTTTCCTCGGTGCCGCCGACGAGATTGGCATAGGGCCGTTCGGCTGCGCGAGCGAAGAGATCACCGCCATTGTCGAGCAGCAAGTCCGGCTTTTCCGCCAGGATCGCATCAAGGCTTGCGCCATGCTCGGCGGCATCGCGGGTCTGCGTCGCAAACACCTTGATGCCTTGGGCACGCAGATAATCCACCGTTTCCGGCTGAGTGCTGTTGAGATTGCCGGTGCAGACAAGACCGGCACCGCCCGCGCGCAGCGTCATCAGCAGCGCGACTGTCTTCGGCTCCAGATGAATGCCGGTGCCGATGGTCAAGCCGGCAAACGGTTTCGTTTCACGGAATTCCCTGGTTGTCGCTGCAAGGAGCCGGCAGCTTTGGGCAACCCAATCGATGCGAGACAAGGAAGAAGGTTGATGCATGGCGTGCTCCTGGCGGCTGGGTTCAATGCCGCGATCTGGCACGATGGGCAACGGCCTGTCGATGGACATTGGAATAGGCTGTATGGCAGAAAATCTGCCATGCCTGTCTGCGACCGAATTTGGCCAGGCGCCTTGCTAGGATTGCGCGGCCCCTGCGCCGCTCAGCCAATCGGCCAACCGGACGAGTGCTGGATCCTTCGTGTCGCTGCTGCGAATGCTGAGGCTGTAGCCGGCCGGTCGTCGAATGAAGCCATAGGGCGCGACCAGTGTCCCGCGCTCCAGATCCTCGCCAACGGCCGTCCGCGGCGCGATGGCAACGCCAAGGCCCGAACGGGCAGCACCGATCGCAAGCAACAGATCCTCGAATTCGCTCTTGCGGGCAAACCGGACAGGCGCATGACCGCTTTCGGCAAACCAGTCATCCCAGAGGCTGGGAGCAGAACGGCTGCCAAGCGCGACTGCACCGCTCAAGGCAGCGACACCGGCATCGAGACCCAAGCGGGCCGAGACGTCCGGCGTGGCAACGGGCGCAAACTCATCCTCCATGAAGCGTATCGCCGTGATATCCCGCATGGGCCTGTATTCCCCGCCCATGATGACTGCTTCGAGATCGGCGCGCCTCGCCAGAGGCTCGACTGTCGCCATAGGCACGATGTCTATGTCAACACCGTCCAGAGCTGCCTGCAGGTCGGCCACCCGCGGCATCAGCCACCAGATGGCGAAGGCTGAGGGAACGCCAAGGCGGAGCATGCGGCGATTTCCCTCCGATACCTCGGCTGATGCCCGTGCCAGAATACCGAAGGCGACACCGACGGAATCGGCGAATGCCCTGCCCTTCACAGTCAGCACGAGCCGGCCATTTTCGCGATCGAACAAGGGCACGCCGAAATGGGTTTCCAGCAAGGTCAATTGCTGCCTGACGGCGCCGCGAACGACGCCGAGTTCCTCCGCCGCCTTCAAGATACTGCCGCGACGCGCCACGGCATCAAAGGCACGCAATGCATTCAGGGGCGGCAAAGATCGGGGCACGACGCGGTCTGGCATGGCAAGGTTTTATCTTTCTTTCCAAGGCAATGGCGGACATGCCCAAGCAACTGCACCATCTGCGGCATGAAAATGCTGTTGAATGTCGTTTTCTGCACAATCCCTGGCGAATATCAGGGGACAAACCGCTTCACTTTTATCTACTCACCACTCAATAAATTTGTGGGGAAATACCATATATCCACATATGGAACGCAATTTTTTTCCACACAATGTTATGATCGAAGCAAAGCAGAATCTCCAACTCCAAAGGTGAACCGACAATTGGCCATACTCAGCCGTATAGCAAATGATGTGCAACTCATGTTTCGGCGTCCGCCGCGACAGCAGTATGCTGCGCTCTGTTATCGGGTGAAAAAGAAGACGGGCGATGTCGAGATGCTGCTGCTTACCAGCCGCGACACCGGCCGGTGGGTCATTCCGAAGGGATGGCCGATGCCCGGCAAATTGTCCCACGAAGTCGCAGCTCGCGAAGCCTATGAAGAGGCCGGCGTGCGCGGCACTGTGGAAGCCACGCCGCTTGGCTCGTTCGGGTATGACAAGGTGCTGAAGGACGGCATTCAGGTTGCTTGCCGCGTGCAGGTCTATGCGCTCGAGGTCAGCGAACTTGTCAAGAACTTCAAGGAGAAGGGCGAGCGCTCGATGGAGTGGGTTTCCTGCGACGAAGCGGTCAAGCGCGTTCGCGAGCCGGAGTTGCGGGACCTGATCCTTGCCTTCGCACAGCGGATGACGAAAGCCGGCGCTTCCGAAGAGATCAAGTAAGCCACATTACTCACAAGAAATTGTGTCAGGATCGATAGTGGATATTGCGCGGCCTTTCAGGCGGCGCAATACGAGAGTTTTGTTTCAGAGAATTGCATGCCTGACCGACCGGCCACACCAGTAAAACGGACGCTCGACAAGGACCTCGACAAATTCACCTATGTCGAGGATGCGACCCACCATGTCACCAAGCGCCTCGTGGCGCCGGGCCTGGGTCTGATCTTCCTCGGCCTCGCCATGGTCTTCGCCGGCATCTACGTGTTCGACAAGCCACGCGCCACGCTCATCTTCGCCGCGGTCGCCCTTGCCGGCTACATGGCCATGAACATCGGCGCCAAGGACGTGGCCAACAATGTCGGCGCGGCGGTGGGTGCGCGCGCAATCACCATGACGCAGGCGCTGGTCATGGCGGCCATCTTCGAGATCCTGGGCGCAACCATCGCCGGCGGTCCGGTCATCAACACCATTTCCACTCATATCGTCGATACCGACCGCATCATCAGCATCGGCAAGCTGGCCTGGCTGATGATGGCAGCTCTGCTGGCGGCGGCCCTCTGGATCAATTTCGCGACCTGGCTGAAGGCGCCGGTCTCGACCACGCACACGATCGTCGGCGCGGTCGTCGGCGCCGGCGCGGCGGCCGTCGGCCCGGAACTGGTGAACTGGCATGTCTTGGCGGCAATCTCCGCGGGATGGGTGATAACCCCCTTCCTTGGAGGCACAATCGCTGCCAGCATCCTCTTTTTCATCGAGACCTTCATCATCTATCGCGATGACAAGATTGCCGCCGCGCGATATTGGATTCCGATCCTGATCGGGCTTATGGCAGGTGCTTTTACCGGCTACCTCGTCGTTCAGCTGGAGCCGAAGGGTGCGATCCCGAACATCCTGAACCTCGCGATCGGCATCGGCGTCGGCATCGGCGTCTGGCTCATTGCGCGGCCGCTGGTCGCCACACAGTCCATCGGACTGGAAAACAAGAACAGCTCGCTGCGCAAGCTCTTTCGCCTGCCATTGATCTGCTCTGCCGCGCTGATGTCCTTTGCCCACGGCGCCAACGACATCGCCAACGCCATCGGCCCGCTGGCGGCGATCGTGCGTGATATCGGCATCGGCGGCTCGCTCAACGTGGTGGCTGAGACAACTGCGCATAAAGCACCTTTCTGGGTGGTCATGATCGGCGGCTGCGGTATCTCCGTGGGCGTGCTGCTCTACGGACCACGCCTGATCCGCCTTCTCGGCGAGCAGATCACCAAGCTTAGTCCGGTGCGAGCCTATTGCGTGTCCGTGTCCGCAGCGCTCACCGTCATCGTCGCCGCATGGTTCGGCTTTCCGGTGAGCTCGACGCATATTGCCGTCGGCGCGGTTTTCGGGGTCGGCTTCTTCCGCGAATGGTCCACGGTTCGCTCGAAGCGGCGCCTCGCCTATATGCGCAAGAGAGCAGAGGCCGCAGGCATCCCGTGGAACGAGCCGGAAACCACGGACGAGCGCAACCCGGACGAAATCCATCGCCGCCGCCTGGTTCGCCGCTCGCACTTCATGACCATCATCGCCGCCTGGGCGATCACCGTTCCGGTCGCAGCGCTGCTTGCCGCCGGCGTATATTGGGTTATGGTCGCGCTCTTCATTTAGAGCGGTTCATGCGAGATCAGAACGGCTCAATCTTTTGTTGTATGCAATTTCAGATGGAAAACCGCTGCGAACTTTTCCCGGAATTGCTTTAGGGGGTAATTCATGCGCGCCAATTTCCGCATGCAGCGGCTGTTCGTGACATCAGACATCAAGGCGGGTCTCGCCATTGAGGCCGATCAGGAGCAATTCAACTACCTCGCCAATGTTTTGCGCATGGAAGATGGCGCCGAACTGCTTGTCTTCAACGGTCGCGATGGCGAATGGAAGGTCAGCGCCTCCTTTCCTTCCCGCAAGCGCATTCTGCTGACGCCCATCGAGGAAACACGACCTCAGCCTGCTCCTTCCGACCTGCATTATCTCTTCGCGCCGCTGAAGGTGGGACGGCTCGATTATCTCGTGCAGAAGGCCGTCGAAATGGGTGCAGGCCTGCTGCAGCCGGTTATGACGCAGCATGTGCAGGGCAAGATCACCAATATCGACAAGGTCAGGGCCAATGTCATCGAGGCGGCTGAGCAGTGTGGCATCCTCGGCATTCCCGATGTCGCCGAACCGGTGAAGCTGACCGACCTGCTTGCAGGCTGGCCGCGTGACCGTCGCATCATCTATTGCGACGAGGGCGATGCCGGGCAAAACCCGCTGCCGCTACTGTCGCAGGTGAAGGAGAAGCATCTGGCGCTGCTGGTTGGGCCTGAGGGCGGTTTTTCCGAAGAAGAACGTGCCCTGCTGCGCAGCCTCGACTTCGTCACGGCCATTCCGCTCGGACCGCGCATCCTGCGCGCCGACACGGCCGCCGTTGCCGCCATGGCGGTGATGCAGGCGGCGATCGGCGACTGGAACTGACATTCACTCCAATACGGCGACGACGGTCGCAACGATCAGGAGGATCGCCAGCACGATGTTGACGATCCGCGAGACCATCGGATCTTGAAGAAAGCGCGAGAGCGACGCGCCGACGAGAAGCCAAACCATGTGGATGGCCATGATCATGCCGGTCAGCACCGCGATCTTGACCGTGGCGTCGAGCAACCTCTGGTCCTGAAACAGGCGGGCGCCGGCAAAGACGGCGGCAATCGCAAGATAGGCCTTGGGATTGGCGACGGCGAGCAGGAAGCCGCCAGAGAAGGCCGGAGCAGCCTTATTGTCGTTGCGGCGCGACAGCGGCGGCGCAGTGGCGATCTTGAAGGCGAGATAGAGTATGTAGACGGCTGAGACTGTGGTCAGCGCGAAGGCACCGTGTGGCACGGACAGGAGGATCGCAACAACGCCGGCCGCAACAGCCAGCAAGACCACAACGGTGCCCGCGATAAGGCCGCAGACATAGCCGAGGGACCGCTGGAAGCCATAGGCCGCGCCCATCGCCGTCGCGCTGATCGTCGAGGGACCGGGACTTCCCATGATTACCAGCGAGGTCAGAAGCAGCGTCAATATGGGGTAATAGAGCCCGTTTGGACCGTTCATCGATTTGCTCCACCTGATGTCAGTGGAGGCAAAACTATCGGCGCGAATAGCCAGATGTCTTGAACGCTTGTGCAAATATGCCGCCGGCTGTCACGAGTGTGATGCACTTGCGAGACATAAAATCCTATTTTTTTGAACGACCCTTGAAAGAAATTCACTTGCACCGTACCTCAATCCGCGTCAATCACCCTCCAATTGACCTGCGACTGGCGCGGGTTCTCCTCCGAGATCTAAGGTAATACCATGGCGCGCGATACTACCGACCAGACTCCGCTCTCCTCGGTCTCGGAAATGACGGCCTATCTGGCCGCCGGCAACAAGCCGAAAGAGAAGTTCCGCATCGGCACCGAGCACGAGAAGTTCGTGTTCTTTCGCGCCGACAACAGCCCCGTACCCTATTTCGGCGATGCCAGCATTTCCGCGCTCCTCAAGGGACTGCAGCAGAAGAGCGGCTGGGATCCGATCATGGACGGCGAGAACATCATCGGCCTTGGCGAACCCACGGGCATGGGTGCCATCTCCATCGAGCCAGGCGGCCAGTTCGAACTCTCCGGCGCGCCACTCGAAACCATTCACGAAACCTGCAAGGAATCGAACAATCACCTGGCGGCCGTGCGCGAAATTGCCGAGCCCATGGGCATTCGCTTCCTCGGCGTCGGCGGCAGCCCGAAATGGACCCTGGCCGAAACGCCGCGCATGCCGAAATCGCGTTATGACATCATGACCCGCTATATGCCGAAGGTCGGCACCATGGGTCTCGACATGATGTACCGCACCTGCACGATCCAGGTGAATCTCGACTTCTCGTCGGAAGCCGATATGCGCAACAAGATGCGCGTGTCGATGAAGCTACAGTCGCTGGCGACGGCGCTCTTTGCCTCCTCGCCCTTCACCGAGGGTAAGCCGAACGGGCTTTCCTCCTGGCGCGGCGAAATCTGGAAGGACACCGACAATCGCCGTGGCGGTCTGCTCGACTTCACCTTCCGCGACGATTTCGGCTTTGAAGATTATGTAAAGTGGGCGCTCGACGTTCCCATGTATTTCGTCGTCCGTGACGGTCGTTACCATGATTGCACCCATGTCACCTTCCGTCAGTTCATGGACGGCGCGCTGAAGGGCGAGATTGCCGATTGGGAACCGACGATGGGCGACTGGACGAACCATCTCTCAACGCTGTTCCCCGACGTGCGCCTGAAACGCTTCCTCGAGATGCGCGGCGCGGACGGCGGCCCCTGGCGCCGCATCTGTGCGCTGCCGGCCTTCTGGGTCGGCCTGCTCTATGACGACGAGGCGCTGGCAGCAGCCGACGCGCTGACCAGGGACTGGAGCTTCGATGAGGTCAATGCGCTGCGGAACGTGGTGCCGGCAGAGGGCTTGAGGGCAACGATCAAGGGCCATAGCCTGCTGGATGTGGCGCGCGAAGTCGTCGGCATCTCCCGCCTCGGCCTCAAGAATCGCGGTCGGTTGAACGGCGATGGGCAGGACGAAACAGTGTTCCTCGCGCCGCTGGAGGAAGTGCTCGCGAAGAAGGGCACGCTCGCCGATGATCTCCTGATGCTTTACAACGGCCGCTGGAACCAGTCGGTCGAGCCGATCTTCGAGGAATATCAGTACTGATCATGCTCTTGTCTGCCTTCTCCTCCTGACGGCACGAAGGCAGAAACCGGTATGCGCCCTCTTTTTTCCCGCTATACTATCGGAATCAAGCGCCGCATGATTCCGAAGCGGCCTCATTGTGGGGAAAGGGACTTCGATGCTGCCACTCTTCGACATGATGATGCAGGCACAGAACGGCGCCGCCACGGAGGCCATGGCCAAGCAGTTCAATCTCGCACAGGAGCAGGCAACCAAGGCGATGGCTGCGCTGATGCCGGCCTTTTCCACCGGCTTCAAACGCAGTGCGACTGACCCCTATAATTTCATGGGCGTGATGCAGGACATCACCTCCGGCAGCTATGCCAAATATTTCGAGGATATGGGTAAGGCCTTTACTCCCGAAGGCATCATCGACGGCAATAATGTGCTGGCGCGACTATTCGGCTCGAAGGATGTTTCCCGCGCGATCGCGGCCCAGGCCGCGCAGATGACCGGCATCGGCCAAGAGGTCTACAAACGCATGCTGCCCGCCATGGCCGATACGTTGATGGGCGGTCTCTTCAAGGAGACCAGCGGCCAGATTCCGCCGATGTCCAACCCCTTTCTCAACACCGCCATGGGCGAGATGATGCAAGGCTGGCTGCAGACGATCGGCTTTGCGCCCAAGCAACGACCGACCCCGCAGGCAAGCATCTTCGACAACCCATTCACCCAGGCGATGGAGCTGATGTTCGGTGCCGATGCGGCCAAGCACGAGAAGGCCGCACCAACCAATCCCTTCCTCGACAATCCCTTCGCCAAGGCGTTCCAGGACATGATGAAGAACTTCCCGATGCCGGCTACCCCGGCAAAGGAAGAGCCGAAAGCACAGCCCGCTGCCGGCGTCGACATGGCCGCCTATACCGATATGTTCAACGCCATGTTCGACAGCGGCCTGGAAGTGCAGAAGAACTATCAAAAGAACATGGAAGCGATATTCGACAGCTATCTGCAGACTGACGACAAGCAGGCTCCGAAACAAAGCTGAGATCAGCCGCTGTTCAAAATTCCGCACAGCCCGTGCGGATTGCACCCAGTTATCAGACACTGAGACACGGTCTATCTCTCACTCATCTTCAAGGGAGATACCTATGTCCATCATCGAACAATCCGGCAGCTTCACTCTCGGCGACCGCCGCGTCAAACGGCTCGGCTATGGCGCCATGCAACTGGCAGGCCCCGGCGTCTTCGGCCCGCCCAAGGACCATGACACCGCAATTGCCGTTCTGCGCCAAGCCGTGGCGTCCGGCGTCGATCACATCGACACCAGCGACTTCTATGGGCCGCATGTCACCAATCAACTGATCCGCGAAGCGCTTCATCCCTATCGGGATGATCTCGTCATCGTCACCAAGATCGGCGCGCGACGCGGCGCCGATGCATCCTGGTTGCCGGCATTTTCCGCAGACGAGCTGAGGCAGGCGGTGCACGACAATCTGCGCAATCTCCAGCTCGAGGTGCTCGACGTCGTCAATCTCCGCATCATGTTCAATCCGCATCATCCGAGCGAGGGTTCCATCGAAGCCCCGCTGACGGCTCTTGCGGAGCTGCAGCGTCAAGGGCTGGTGCGGCATGTCGGGCTCAGCAACGTCACGCGCAGCCAGGTTGCCGAAGGCCGCAAGATCACAGAGATCGTCTGCGTGCAGAACCTCTACAATCTTGCACAGCGCACGGACGACGCGTTGATCGACGAGCTCGGACGCGACGGGATTGCCTATGTGCCCTTTTTCCCGCTCGGCGGCTTCACGCCATTGCAATCTTCAACGCTGTCCGATGTTGCGACCCGCGTGAACGCGACGCCGATGCAGGTCGCCCTCGCCTGGCTTCTGCAGCGCGCACGGAATATCCTCCTCATTCCGGGCACGTCATCGCTCAGCCACCTGCAGCAGAACATCGCCGCAGCGAGCCTGACGCTGCCCGGCGATGCGATCACAGAACTCGATCGCATCGCAGGCCCGAGCCACGCCTGACGACGTCGATCAGGCATTCGGCGATGCCGAGACGGTTCGGGCGGGCAGCTCGAGCCGTCTCTCTATACCGATATTGTCGAGAAACACTTCGTCGTGGCTGACGACCAGGAGCGCGCCATCGTAAGCACGCAATCCAGCTTCGACGGCGGTGATGGAATCGATATCCAGATGGTTGGTTGGCTCGTCCAGAATCAGTAGTGAGGGCGGCACCGAACCGCCGAGCACGCAGGCAAGCCCGGCGCGCAGAAGCTGCCCGCCACTCAGGCTCGATACGATCTGCAACGCAGCATCGGCGCGGAACATGAACCGTGCCAGGGCTGCGCGGCAGGCATTCTCGTCTGCGTCCGGGTTGATCCTGCGGAAATTATCGCGGATCGACAGTGACGGATCGAGAAAACTCACCCTCTGATCCAACAGAGCGAATGGAAGAACACGCACCGTCCCTTTCCACGGCTCCAGCGCGCCGGAAATCAACGACAGGAGCGTTGTCTTGCCCGATCCGTTCGGCCCAGTGATCGCGACGCGTTCCGGCCCCGTCATGACGATATCGAGGTTGCGAAAGATCGGCCGCTCGGAATCATAGCCGGCGGTGACGCCCTCCAGCCTGAGCACGACCCTATTCGCTGGCAGGCCGGACGTCGGAACCTTGACCGTGAGGGGCTGCAAGATCTCGATCTTTTCGCGGGCAGCGGCGGCATCCTGCAGGGCCTGGCCACGCCGCCGTTCGGCAAGCCGTGTGTTCTCGCCGCCCGTCATCTCGGCCCGCTCTTTCATCCCGCCGAGCAGGATGCGCGGTATGCCGCCCTTGGCCGCCATTTTCCGGCCAGCCTTGTCTCGTCTTGCCTGCCGTTCGACGGCCGCCTGAGCGCTTCTCTCCACTTCGGCGACGCGCTTTTCAGCCTCGGCGAAATCATGTTCGGCTGCGGATAGTTCCAGCGCCTTGCGCTCTCGATACTCCGTCCAGTTACCGCCATAGCGCGAAGCGCCGAGCGACGTCAGCTCGACGATCGCGTCCATGGTGTCGAGCAACTCGCGATCATGGCTGATGACGATGGCACCGGCTCTCCAGCCCGCCAACAGGTCAATCACAGCCGCACGGCCGTCGCGGTCCAGATTGTTGGTGGGTTCATCGAGGATCAGAAAATCGGGATCGTCGACGATGAGGGCGGCAAGACCGCAGCGAGTGCGCTGCCCACCGGACAGGGTGAGGAGCCGCGTTTCCGGCACGACCTCGAGCCCGACACGGTCAAGTGCCGAAGATATGCGCTGCTCGAGCGTCCAGTCGGCCGATGCGAGCTCCTCATTCGTCGCCTCGCCCAGCTCCGCACGCTTCAGAACGGCCAGTGCCTCGCGCGCGCCAAAGAGATCGGCAACGGTTTCGTCTGCCTGCACCTGCACGCTCTGGCGCAGGATTCCCAATTTGCCGTTGAAGGAAATCGTACCCGATTGCGGCTGCAGATCCCCGGCAACGAGCCTTATCAGCGTCGTCTTGCCGACGCCATTGCGACCGACAAGGCCGGTGCGTTCGGCGCCGAAGCTCAGATCGAGATTGGAAAGGAGCGGCCGGCCGTCAGGCGTGGACCACGAAAGATTGGATAGAACGATGGATATGGGCATGAATACGAATTTCCTCGATGGCAAGGCTGAAAGACATTGCGGTCGAGGTAGAATCCATTGCGGCACACATCCTGTTGGTATTGGCGATGCTTATAAACTAAGCGACAAGTTGCGTCGTTTCAAGTCTGGATCGTTCAGGCCCTGCATCAAACACACGGCAGGATGCCATCCTGACACCGCCCACACGTTTCGGCATCATGCTCCGGCATCGATGGCGTCGAGGAAGCTGATGACCCGCTTCCATGTGAGATCGGCGGCCTTCGCGTCGTAGTCCGGCAGACTGGCATCCGTGTAGAGATGACCACCATCGCCCGGATATCTGAAAATCTCCGCCGCCACGCCAGAGCGATCGACGGCCCGTCGCCAGTCGGCAACGTCATCCTCCGATTCGAACGGATCCGGCTCGGCCAGATGCAGCTGCAGCGGCAGGCCCTTGCGCGCATTTTCGGCGATGGAGGCAATGCCGTGCAGGAACAGAATGCCGGCGGTCTCCCGGCGCTTTGGCCATAGGCTTGCGGCAACCGCAGCGCCCATGGAAAATCCGGCGAGCACGGTCGAGGCCGGCAAGCCGGCCAGCGCCCATTCCGCTTGCTCACAAATCGCGGGCCAGCCGATCTCGTCCTTGAAGGCGAAGCCTTCCTCGATCGACCGGGCGATCAGCCCATCGTAGAGATCCGGTGCGAAGGCCTTGTGTCCTGCCGCCTGCACGCGCTCCACCGCCTCGTGCTCGAGCTGCCGCAAACCGTAGACGGAGTGGAAGAAGATCACCGTTGCCATCGTCGTATCCCGCTATTTCTCTCAGGCCCCAACATAAGACAGTTGGTGCCGGAGGCAACGTATCCGTGCACATTCACCCGCTGAACGGCACCCCAAAAAGAAAAAACCCGGTGCTGGCCCTTGGGCCGAACACCGGGAAAGAAGCAGGGCTTATTGGCTATCACCCTGCGGGGAAACGATTGGCCGACATCAGCAACGAGCGCTGACGAAGGAGGAGGATCGCGCGCAGCGGCGCGCGGACTGGGTCAAATGGCTGGACGGATCCTCGAAGAAGGTCGATGTGCTCAGCGCCGTGTTAAGATCCTGGCGGGTCAGTCCAATGTCGCGCAGCTGGCCATCATCCAGTTCATTCAGGTAATCGATCTCGCGACGATTGCGGAGAGAGCGCCAGACGGAAGCCACTTTGCCGAAAGCAACCGTCATACGAGCCGTCAGAGACAGCGATGGCGTTACAAGGCCGAGGGTCTGATCTGTCGTGCGCATTTCCGTAATCCTTTCCTTGAGGCACACGCCAGCCAAGCCCCTTCCCAGGGATCGGGGAAAGGGCGCAGGCCGGGAGGAGTTCGACAGGAATGTCTGTTCGATTGGTATGCTGAATTGCATTTAGAAGATGCCAAACGCCTATTGATCAGTCCAACGAATGTTTCTAATGATAACTATCAAACTCCTTTATAGGTAAGCTCATGTCCGCGCCGCTTGATATCGATCAGTTGCAGACCTTCATCGCAATCGTGGATTCCGGTAGCTTCACCAAGGCAGCCGACCGCGTGTTCAAGACGCAATCGGCCGTTTCCATGCAGATGCGCCGGCTGGAAGAGCGTCTCGGCAAGCAGCTTTTCATCAAGGACGGCCGTGGCAACCGGCTGACGGCGGAAGGCGAAAAGCTTCTGAACTATGCCCGCCGTATCATTCGCCTTAACAACGAAGCAATCGCCGCCTTCGACGACAACCGTCTCGAAGGCACGCTGCGCATCGGTACGCCGGATGATTACGCCGACCGATACATGCCCGAAATCATCGGCCGTTTTGCCAAGACGCATCCGAATGTCGAGCTCTATATCGTCTGCGAACCTTCGGTCGACCTGGCCGAGCGCATGCATCGCGGCGAACTCGATATCGCGCTCGTCACCCATAATCCGCGCGAGCGGATGTCTGATGTGGTGCGGACGGAGCCGCTCTGCTGGGTTGGTTCGGCCAATCACCCGCTGCGCGACGACGCGCCTATTCCGCTCGCCGTCGGCCGGCGGGATTGCCAGTGGCGCCAGCTCGCCTGCTCGGCGCTCGATGCCGGCGGTCGCGAGTATCAGATCCTGTTCACCAGCTGGTCCTGCACCGTCGTTGCCGCTGCGGTGCTGGCGGGCATGGCGGTTTCGGTCATGCCGGAATCGGCGCTGCGCACCGGCATGAAGGTACTGACCCAGGCGGACGGCTTCCCGCCCCTGCCACCGGTGCAGATCGGCATCATGAAGCGGCCCGGGCTTTCGGTATCGCTGATGAACGCCATCACTGCCCACATCTCCGCCTGCCTGGACAACATCACACCGACGGTCGTGGACGATGATCTCGATGGCGACGTGAAGACCTACGCGCGCATTTATCCGCGGCGCGCCGGGCAGATTTTGCCGGGTTGGTGAGCTAACGCCCACCAACCGATCTTCTTGTCTTCAACTACGATGTCGGCTCCGCCAGCAGCGTGGCACGGATAACGCGCTTCCACTCGCCAAGCATGCGCTTTGCCATTTCATCGTCGCTCATGATCGCGAAACGCACCGACGCGCCGATCAGATGGCTAAAAAGCTGGGTGCGCGCCTTCAAGTCGATATGGTTTTCGGTGGGCAGCAATGGCTGGATACTGACCAGAAAGATTTCGGCGACGCGATTGCTGTGCAAGATGTTGAGCTGCAGGATATCCCTGTCGATATCCGTGCCGAGCCAGACGCCCAGATAGGCCGGATCGCTGCGGAATTCGCTGTAGTACCAATCGATCATGCCGCAGACCAACTCGACAGCATGATCAAGCGACGCAACAGCGGAAAAGGCCTCCTCAACTTTCTGCTGGATGAGGCTGGCATGACGATCGAGCAAGGCCCTGACAATCGCCCCCTTGTCGGGAAAATACTGATAGACGGAACCGATCGGAATAGCTGCGACCGAGGCCAGTTCGGTCATCTTCATGGCGCTGACGCCTTTCTCGGCGATAAGCGTGGCTGCAGCCGACAGGATGGCATCGACACGTTGGATGCTGCGCTCCTGCTGTGGCCTCTTTCGGAACGTGATGCGGTCTGGGTTATCCGGAGTCATTCTTTACCCGTTTCATTATCATACTGAACGACGCTCAAGCGCGGCAGACGCTATGACACCAGACGCGTTCAATGCGCGTAAACGGGAAAAGTCCAATTTTAATCATCACTTAGGAGCTTTCGACAAACCCCGGAGCCCCGGCCGAAATATGGTTTCGGCCGGGTAATCAGCGTACGGAAGGCACGCTGGCGGAGACAAGCCGTATCATTCTAGGACACGTACTTCTTCAGGAACTCGATCGTCCGTCCCCAAGCCAGGTCAGCGGCTTTCTTGTCATAGCGGGCAGCGGAGGTGTCATTGTTGAAGGCGTGATTGACGCCGTCGTAGACGAAGATCTCGAAGGTCTTGCCGCCGGCCTGCAGCTCCTTGCGATAGGCGTCGATACCGGCATTGATGCGATCGTCGAGGCCGGCATAGTGCAGCAGCAAAGCCGCCTTGATCTTCGGCACATCGCTTGGCGCCGGCTGCACGCCATAATAGGCGACGCCCGCTTTCAGCTCCGGCGAGATGGTCGCAAAACGGTTGACGACACCGCCACCCCAGCAGAAGCCGATGGCGCCTACCTTGCCGTTGGCCCCGTCGAGCTTGGCCAGATAGGCCAGGCTCGCTTCGGCATTGGCAGCGGTCAATGCGGGATCGAGATTGGTGAACATATCCCGCGCCTTGTCCTCATCATCAGGCGTGCCGCCGAGCGGCGAGAGGAAATCCGGAGCCAACGCCACGAACCCTTCCAGCGCCACGCGGCGGGCGATATCGCGGATATGTCCATTGAGGCCGCGATTCTCGTGGATGACGATGACACTGCCGAGCTTGCCGGCGGCATCCTTGGGCCGGGCGAGATAGCCCTTCATCTCGCCCTTGCTGCCCGCGAACGTCACGTCCTTTGTCGCAAGCCTGTTGTCGTCTGCAGCGATGACCTCGGCGCTCGCCTTGTTGGCGGCAAGCAGCGGCGCGATGGCGGCGGCGGCGCCTGCCGAGCCTGCGAGCCTGGTCAGTTTTTCCATGAAACTGCGACGATCGAGCGTCAGATGCGTGTATTCGTCATAGGCGCTGATCATCGCCTGTGTGACGATCGGCTTTTCCGTACTCATGGCTCCGTTCTCCCTGTTTCCTTGGCAGCAAGCTGAAAACGACCGGCCACCCGATGACAAGATAGGTCAGCGGGTGGCGACGTAACGGTAAAGGAAAAACACAAAGACGTGACCGCCAGTTGCGCCCACGGCTACGCACGCGGCGTCAGGAGAAGGCGAGCCAGATGCCGAGCCAGACCCACATGCCGACGAGCGCCACGAAGCCAAGCGCAAAGAGCGGGCTGCGATAGCGCAGGTCGTTGCTGGTCACATGCACGAAGGCATGCGCATAGCGGGTCACGACGAAGATCCAGGCGAGGATCACGGCGGGCAAATTATCAGCCTGCGTGGTATAGAGCAGGATGCAACACACATGGAAAAGCAAGGGAAGTTCGAACTGGTTGGCAAGGCTGTTGCGCACCACCAGGCTCTCGGCAGGCTCGTTCGCCGCATGGTTCTCGCGAAACTGCGCCGGCTGGATGCGGCCGGCCTTGACCAGGACACGGCGACGCCAGCCAAGCAGCGCGTAGAGCGCGAAAACCAGCACCGCATGCGCCACCATGGGCCAGAACATTTCATAGCCTGTCACGCCACCCACTCCTCTGGAATCTCCGAAAGCCGAAATGGTCGATCAGGACGGACTGGAGCCGTCCCGCGAGAGGTAGCGAAAAATCGCAAAGCGGGCCAGCAGAATAACCGTCATCACCAGGGTCAGAAACTTTAACCTGACGATAATAGGCAGCGCGCTTGAGAGAAGCGTCACCGTCGCATCCGATGGCGTCGCCGGCGGATACAGCATGAGGCCGGCGATATTCTCGGCATAGTCGACAACGGCATAGAAGATCGGCAGGCAGAAAATAAAGACCCTCGCGCCCGGCGGAATCGCGCGGCCAAAGAAAAAGCCGTGCGGCCCGACCATCTGCAACAGGCAAAACAATAAGCCGCCAAGCACGAGCGGAAAGATCAGCTCCGGCCCCATATACATGGAATGCAGAATGGCGGCCGGATCGGGATGATCCTTGAGGTAGCGCAACATGGCGAGAACATCGTCGCGCTCATAGCCGCCGATGCGCACATCCAGCATCTGCTGGCCAGCTGCCGCCTCGCTGAAGGCACGCACGAAGCCCGCGTAGATCCAGGCGAAAAGTGCCAGGGAAAGAGCTGCGAGGATCGCCGCCAGGCCTTGTAAAGACCTGGCGTTACCCTGAGCGCGATCATCCATCGATCAGCTGCCTGAGCCCGGATAGTTCGGGCTTTCGCGGGTGATCGTGACGTCGTGGGCATGGCTTTCACGCAAGCCAGCACCGGAGATGCGCACGAAGGTCGCGCGTTCCTGGAACTGCTTGAGATCGGCGCCGCCGACATAGCCCATGGCAGCCTTCAGGCCGCCTGCGAGCTGATGCAGCACGCCGGCAACCGGACCCTTGTAAGGCACCTGACCTTCGATGCCTTCCGGCACGAGCTTCAGAGTGTCACGAACTTCGGCCTGGAAGTAGCGATCGGCCGAGCCGCGTGCCATGGCGCCGACGGAGCCCATGCCGCGATAGGCCTTGAAGGAGCGGCCCTGGTAAAGAAAGACTTCGCCCGGGCTTTCGTCCGTGCCTGCAAGCAGCGAGCCGATCATCACAGCCGATGCTCCGGCGGCGATCGCCTTGGCAAGGTCGCCAGAGAATTTGATGCCGCCATCGGCAATGACAGGAATATTCTGTTCGCGCGCCGCTTCGACCGCCGACATGATAGCGGCAAGCTGTGGTACACCAACACCAGCAACGATGCGGGTTGTGCAAATCGAACCCGGGCCGATACCGACCTTGACCGCATCGGCGCCGGCATCGATCAGTGCGCGCGTGCCGTCATAGGTGGCAACATTGCCAGCCATGATACGGACGGAATTGGAAAGCTTCTTGACGCGGGCGACGGCGTCGAGAACGCGCTGCGAATGGCCGTGAGCGGTGTCGACGACCAGAAGGTCGACGCCGGCCTCGATCAGGCGTTCAGCACGCTCGAAACCATCGTCACCGACATTGATGGCAGCGGCGGCGCGCAGGCGGCCCTGGACATCCTTGGAAGCGTTCGGGTTGAGCTGCGACTTCTCGATGTCCTTGACTGTGATCAGGCCGACCAGACGGCCATCGCCGTCGACGACGAGCAGCTTTTCGATGCGATGCGTGTGGAGCAGGCGCTTGGCTTCCTGCTGCTGAACGCCATCCTTGACCGTCACGAGATTTTCGCGGGTCATCAGCTCGTAGATCTTCTGCTGGGGATCGGAGGCGAAGCGGACGTCGCGGTTGGTAAGGATGCCGACGAGGCGATGCGACTTCTCGACGACCGGAATACCGGAAATGCCGTGCGCCTTCATCAGGGCGAGCGCTTCGGCAAGCGTCGCGTCCGGACCGATGGTGACCGGATTGACCACCATGCCGCTTTCGAACTTCTTGACCTGGCGAACCTCTTCGGCCTGCTGCACCGGCGTCAGATTGCGGTGGATAACGCCGATACCGCCGGCCTGGGCCATGGCGATCGCCAAACGGCTTTCGGTCACCGTATCCATCGCCGCTGAAATGATCGGCAGGTTGAGATCGATATCCTGGGCGATGCGGGTGGCGACATTCGTCTGGCCGGGCATGACCTCGGAGTGTCCCGGCTGCAGGAGCACGTCGTCGAATGTCAGAGCATCCAACCCGGTTGGCGTTTCAATGATGCGTGCCATGGCCAATTCCTTCGTCTGTGAAAAACAGGAAAGCCCGGAACGAATCGTCTACCGGGCGATCTTGCAAGTGTTGCTTGGAAGTTGGCGAGGGCTGGTAACACGTCTATGACAGGAAGGGAATAGCAAAATGCGCCCGGCTGGTATGCCGGGTGCGCAAGCTTCGCCTGTTGCCATCATCGCAGTGCTTCGAGGCCGTCGGCGGCCTTCATGTCGGCCTCTCCGAGAAGCTTTGGGCCACGTGTCCGGTAAAGTTGCGATTCATGTTGCCAAGCGTCTTGATCCATACCTCTTCGACTGCCAAGAACGCATGTCCGACCGGCGGGAACAGGCAGAATAATGCTCGTCCCGCGCGTATTCATTGGGAGAGGCAATTGAGACAGCGAATCATCGTATGCCCGCTTATTCAAAACGAGGGCGCCTATCTGCTCTGCAAAATGCCGCAGGATCGCGGTGTGTTCCCGGGACAGTGGGCACTTTCCGGAGGCGGTCTCGAGCCGGGAGAGCGAATCGAGGAGGGTTTGCGCCGCGAAATACGCGAGGAGCTTGGCGATAGGCTGCAAATCACAGAGATCCAGCCCTGGACATTTCGCGACGACGTCCGGACGAAGTCGTACGCCGGCGGATCAACCGAAGAACTTCACATGATCTATCTGATATTTGACTGCCAGGCCGCCAATCGCGACGTGATCATCAACGAGGAATTCGATGACTATGCCTGGGTCAAGCCGCAAGATCTCAAGGGCTACGATCTGAACGAAGCGACGAGATCCACCTTTGCCGCAAAAGGCGTTCTTCCGGGCTAGAGCAGTACCGGGAAGAGGACGCAGCCGCTTTCCCGGTACTCTCATCTGACATTTGTTTCGCGGGGGATTTGGTCGGCTGAACTACCTTACAGGTCGAACTGATAGGTTTTCGGAATGTAGCGGAAGCCTTCGGCCTGCTTCTCGACGAAGCCAACGGCCGGGAAAGGCATGTGGAAGCCGAGGAAGGGGATGCGGTCGGCGGCGATCATGTCGAAGACGCGGCGACGGGTCTTGGCGGCCTGCGCCTTGTCCACATCGAACCGTACCTCCCAATCCGGACGACCGATCGACAGAATATAGTGATTGGCGGTATCGCCAGCCATGACCAGCTGCTTGCCATCCGATTCCAGATGGAAGACGAGATGGCCCGGCGTGTGGCCCGGCGCCAACATGGCTGTCATGCCGCCGACTATCCCATCACCGTCCTTGAGAAACGTCATCTTCTCGGCAAATGGTACGACATTGGCAAGCACAGCCTTATGGCCGCCTTCCGCCGGCGTCCCTTCGCGAGCCTTATCCGTCCAGAAGCCGTATTCGATCTCGCCGGTGACGTAACGCGCGTTCGGAAAGGCAGGCACCCCCTCCTCGATCAAGCCGCCAATGTGGTCGCCATGCAGATGCGTCAGGGCAACGACGGTGACTTGCTCCGGCGTGTAGCCGGCGGCCTTCAGGCCTTCGCGCAGACGGCCGAGGCCACGGGCGCGACCAGCGGCGCCGAAGCCCGTGTCCACGACGATCACATCCGAGCCCGTATCGATGATCGCAGGTGCGTAGCTGTTGACCAGCTTTTCCGTCGGCAGGAAATTCTGCTCCAGCAGCTTGCGGACGGTATCGGGCGCCTGATTGGAGCCGAAGGTCTCCCAGGGATTCTCCATGACGCTGGCACCATCCTTGACGACGGTGACGGTGCAGGATCCCAGTTTGAACTGGTGCGTATCCGGGGGCAGGATAGCAGTCATGAACTCACTCCTTATGTTGATGTGCAGCGCATGCTGCACCTATCCCCGCCACCTGGAGCAGCAGCTTGGACGATCGCCGTCATTGACCGAACTTTGGTCATGACAAGCCCATCCAAATCCGCTAATACACCGGGCGACGTTTTATGCGTTTAGCATTTACATGCTCTTAGCATATGTCAAATCCTGCATTCCGCGCCGCACGGCAGTAGATATCACGAAGACGTGATCCACGAGCCTTCGTGGAGCAGAATCCGGGATTGGCAGCAGCCTCGCATAGGACTACAGAGCGGCTGACCGTGCTCAAGCGGCAGCCTTCCCGCAGACAGACTTATCAAGGCAGATGCCTATGAATCGCATCGTTCCATTGATCCTCGCCGTTGCCCTCTTCATGGAACAGATGGATTCCACGGTTATCGCGACAGCGCTGCCCGCCATCGCCAACGATCTCCATGTCGGCCCGATCACACTCAAGCTGGCGCTGACCTCCTACATGGTGTCGCTGGCCGTGTTCATCCCGATCAGCGGCTGGATGGCGGATCGCTTCGGCGCGAAGAACATCTTTCGCATCGCCATCTGCGTGTTCGTCATCGGCTCCATCATGTGCGCCTTCTCCGGCGGCCTGTTCGAATTCGTCTTCGCCCGCTTCCTGCAAGGCGTCGGCGGCTCGATGATGACGCCGGTCGGGCGCCTGGTGCTGGTGCGCACGACCCAGAAGAGCGACCTGGTTTCGGCCATGGCACTGCTTTCCATTCCCGCGCTTGTCGGTCCGCTTGCCGGCCCTCCGCTCGGCGGCTTCATCACCACCTATGCCTCCTGGCACTGGATCTTCCTGATCAACGTGCCCGTCGGCGTCCTTGGCGTTATCCTGTCCTCGATCTTCCTGCCCGAGGTGGAAGCGACGATGCCGCCGAAACTGGACGTCATCGGCTTCCTCCTGACCTCCTTCGCGGCATCCGGCGTTGTCTTCGGCATGTCCGTCATCAGCCTACCGGCACTCCCGCCCTATATCGGCATTTCGGCCGTCGTCGTCGGCGTCATCTGCGGTTTTTTCTATATCGGCCATGCGCGCCGTCATCCGGCGCCGATCCTCGACCTGTCGCTATTGAAGAACGCTACTTTCCGGGCTTCCGTCACCGGCGGCACGCTTTTCCGCATCTGTATCGGCGCCATGCCCTTCCTTACGCCGCTGATGCTGCAGCTCGGCTTTGGCCTCAATCCGTTCCAGTCCGGCCTTATCACTTTTGCCGGAGCGATCGGCGCGATCACCACCAAGTTCATCGCACGCCGGGTCTTTACCGCCGTCGGCTTCAAGACGGCGCTGCTTTCGGCGGCGGCTGTCACGACTGTCACGACGATCTGCACTGGCCTCTTCCAGCCATGGACCTCGCATCTTATCATCGTCGCGATATTGCTGGTCGGCGGGTTCTCGCGTTCGTTCTTCTTCACCGGCATCAACGCGCTTGCCTTTGCCGATATCAGTGACAAGCAGGCTAGCCAGGCGACGTCCATGAGCTCGGTCATGCAGCAGATCAGCCTGGCGCTCGGCGTAGCCGTCGCCGCCATGATCCTCGAAACATCAACCTTCTTCAGCGGAGCGGAGCTGCAAGTCAGCGATTTCCATATCGCCTTCTTCAGCATCTCGGTTCTGACAGTGCTTGCCACCATTCCCTTCATTCGGATGGATCGCAATGCCGGCGCCATGGTTTCCGGTCACAAGGCCGGCCTGAAGCGCGTCGCCGCCCTTGAGCCACAGGTTCAACAGCCAGCGGGAAAATGACACTGCTCCGATCACGTCTCGGCGTGATCGGGGTCCACGGCGCCGCGCGCCATATGTGACCCGCAAAGGACGCTACAGCAGTTTAAATCTGCTGCACGCTTTTTCTGAAAGTGCGCTATTCCGGCCTCTCGCAAACGGCGCTCAGCTTGTTGCCATCGGGGTCCCGTACATAGGCTGCATAGAAGTTGGCATGGAAAGAGCGCAGCCCAGGCTTGCCCTCATCGATGCCGCCATGAGCGAGAGCTGCTGCATGAAAAGCATCGACTGCAGCTCGGCTTTCGGAATGCAACGCAACCATGGAGCCGTTGCCCACGGTTGCCGCTTTCTGATCATAGGGACTGACCACCCAGAAGCGGCAGCGCGTATCGCCTTCACCGGCATAGCCGATTTCTTCATCCGATTCGCGCAGGCGCCGGTAGCCCAGCATGGGCAGAACAGCGTCGTAAAAATCTCGCGAGCGAAGAATGTCGTTGGAACCGAGGGTTATGTAGAGGAGCATGATTGAATCTCGATCGTCCGTGATGCGTTGGGAGACAACATCATCGTGCGAAAAAGACCGTCAGATCAAGCCTCTACGGCTTCCTCATCCGTCTTGCGTCCTTTGAAACCCTTGGCCAGCAGGAACATTTCCACCGACTCAGCGCGGGATGCACCCGGCTTCACATGGATGACCTGACGGAAATTCTGCTTCAGGAAAGTCAGCAGATCGCGTTCCGTGCCGCCCTGGAAAGTCTTGGCAAGAAAATGACCGCCTTCCGCCAGCACTTCGACCGCGAAATGCGCGGCGACCTCGCAAAGATGCATCGTCCGCAGGTGATCGGTGCGGTGATGTCCCGTCGTCGGCGCAGCCATGTCGGAGATAACGAGATCCGGCGTGCCGCCAACCGCATCGATCAGCCGTTGTGGGGCATCCGGTTCCAGAAAGTCGAGCTGCAGGAAGGCGACGCCGGGGATCGGTGCCATTTCGAGGAAGTCGATCGCTGCGACACGAACATCCTCTTCGGTCGATTCGGTGACCTTGGCGGCGATCTGCGACCAGCTGCCCGGTGCAGCACCGAGGTCGATGATGCGTCGTGCACCCTTCAGGATCTGGTGCTTCTCATCGATTTCCAGCAGCTTGAAAGCGGCTCGGGCGCGGTAGCCTTCGAGCTGAGCGCGCTGCACATACGGGTCGTTGATGTGTCGCTGCAGCCACTGCCGGGAGGAGGCTTTAAGCTTCTTTTTCTTGACGCGCTGGCCGAGCTTGCGGCCCGTGCGGTTGCCGGCGATGGTTGGCTTGGTCACGTCTGTGGCCCCTTCATATCCCTCGGTCGATGACCACGGCGCGAGCGGCCCCGCCGCCAGACACCGTCATCCGCCATCATATCAGTCAGCAGCCCCTCACGCAGGCCGCGATCGGCGACACGCATGCGCGGGCTTGGCCAGCGGCGGCGGATCGCCTCCAGAATGGCGCAACCCGCGAGAACCAGATCGGCGCGATCCGGCCCGATGCATGGGTTTGCGGCGCGGCCGGCAAAATCCCAGGACAACAGCTTGGCCTGCATCGCACTCACCTCGTCGTCCGACAGCCAGACGCCGTCGACCCGGCGCCTGTCGTAGCGCGGCAGATCGAGATGGACGCCCGCAAGCGTCGTCACTGTGCCGGACGTGCCGATGAGATGGAAATCGGCGCTATCGCGCGCCGCGCCCTGCACCGGCGGGCAATCGAAGCGCTCGAGCATCCTCTGAACTTCGGAGACCATGGTCTCGAACAGTTCCGGCGTCACGTCGCGTCCGCCATGCCTTTCGGACAGCGTCACAACGCCGACGGGCAGCGACGTCCAATGGGTGATGTGATTGGCAAGACGGCTGGAACGATTTTCGCCGATGCGGATGACCGCAATTTCGGAGGAACCGCCGCCGATGTCGAACAGCACGACCGAACGCGCTTCCGGTCCCACCAGCGACGAGCAGCCGGAAACGGCAAGCCGCGCCTCGGTCTCGCGATCGATGATCTCCAGTTGCAGCCCAGTCTCGGCAATGACGCGTTCGAGGAAGGCCTCTCCGTTGTCGGCCGCGCGGCATGCTTCCGTCGCGATCAGTCGCATCCGGCGGATTTCCCGCGTCTTCAGCTTGCCCGCGCAGATGCGCAAGGCCTCGACGGCCCGATCCATAGCATCGCCCGACAGACGCCCGCTGGCACCAAGTCCTTCGCCCAGGCGCACAATGCGGGAAAACGCATCGATGACCCGAAACTGGCCCGGGCGCGTCGGCTGCGCAATCAGCAGGCGGCAATTGTTGGTGCCGAGATCGAGTGCGGCATAAAGATCGGCGGGTCGAAAATCGGACTCCGTCTGATGCTGCTGCCCTTGCCCCTCGCGTCGCTGCGACTGGCGGTCATTGCGGCGATCGCCATGAACCTGTGCATGGCCGGCTTGAGCGGCACTGGCGGGCGCGACGATCTGCGGCGTTTTCTCATGCGCAAGCGGCCGTCCCTGCAGGCCACGCTTGCTGCGGTGCTTGCGCCGGTTCTTGCCGCTCTTATGTGATGACGCATGACCGTGATCTGCCGCTGCGCGGAGTTCCTGTGTCTGCTGCTGTGTCTGGGAGGAAGGTTGCCCGCCACCAATCGCCCCGCCGCGCGAACGACGCCTGCGCTTACGCTTCTTGGCCGGAGATTCGGCTTCGTCCTCTGCTGGGCGTATCGCCACCGGGCTGGGCTTACCTGCCTGGCTGGCCTCCGCAGAATGAGCATTCGGGCGACCATGGCCGCGCTTACGCTTCGCGCGCCGGGAGGATTTCGCCTTCCTGCGCTCTGCTGTCGACGCCCCGTCTGCCTGCGGCGCCTTGCCGCTGTCGGGGTCACTCACGTATCTTTTCCACCGCGCCGCGCAAGGCCCTGGGGCATGCTGCTGGCACTCGTTTGATTTTCGTTGGGCAAAGAATACCAGCAGGATGGGTTTTCGCCAAATTCTTTTTGAATCACGCCAATTTAGTCGCGCTCAAAACAGCCATCAGGCGATCATGTTCGCCCTGACATCAGCCGCAAGTTGCTGCATGCGTTCGATCGGCGCGTGACCGATCAGCATGAAGGCGTGGGCGGCGCTCGACCAATAGACGACATTCATGCCACGACGATTTTCCACGTCCGGGGCAGCCGCACCTCTTGTCGACTGAACGATGCAGAGCGCCATCGGACCGCTTTCCGGATCGAGATACGCGATCTGAGCCAGGGGCTTGCTGTCATAATTCAGAATCTGGGCGCGCTTGAAGTCGACGCCGGGCATTGCGACATTGTCCGGCGCCAGCGACAGCCCGAGCTTGTTGCCGACATCGCTAAGCTGCGCAACCTGCTGTGCGTGATCGCCAGCCGGGGCACTCAATGTGTCCGCCGTATAGAGCGAGAGGTATTCGGCAACCACGGCGCGCCATTCGGCATCCTCATCCGGCTTCGAGAGCCGACGGCCGATGCCGATCGCTGCACGGTCGATGGCGATGGCGGCGACGAAGCTTGCGGCGATGGCCCCAAGGAAGCCGCGGCGGCTGACACCCAAGACGCGCGATTTGCGGGTTTCCGTAGTGACAGGTATGGCGGCGAGCATGGCTTCCAGCTTCTCCGCGGGAGCCTCAGCAAGCATCGGCTCGAACGCCTCCCTGAACGGCAGAGCGCTGCGCAATAGAAATTCGAGACGCTCCGCCACGCGCGGATCGGCAGCGATCAATCGTTCCATGTTTTCCCGGTCAGCATCATCAAGTTCGCCATCGATGAAGGCGGTGAGCTGTTCGTCCGAGGGCATCTTTCCTTTGTCGAGTTCACTCATTTCCATTCCCCAGTCGCCCACCGCCGGAAGACTTCCCTTCTGCTGCCACGCCCATGCCCTCCGCAAGCTTCGTGCGCGCCGCCGCCAGACGGCTCATCACCGTGCCGATCGGCACGTCGAGGATTTCCGCCACTTCGCGATAGGAAAGCCCTTCGACATAGGCAAGAAATACCGCGGTGCGCTGCGCTTCCGGCAGCGCCTGCACCCGCTGCAATACCTGCCCGGCCATAATA